>DASYMM010000604.1:0-8411 GCA_036009085.1 Pyrinomonadaceae bacterium
AACCACGCCCGACGCGAAAACCGGCGACGCGACTTCGCCGCTTCAGTCGTCGCTATCGTCGCCGCCGTCGCCTCCGCACTCGCCGTTGCTGTCGTCGTTGCCGGACTCGTCACGGTTGAAGTCGCCGCTGCCGGACTCGTCGCCGTCGGAGTCGTCGTCGGAGTCGTTACCGTCGGAATCGCGGCGGTGGAACTTGTCGCTGTTGGACTTGTCGCCGTGGGAGTCGTCGCGGTGGGAGTCGTCGCCGCATCGCCCGCGCGGAAACCGTTTTGAGACGCGGAGGCGACGGCTGGCGTTTGAAGTTTTTCCGCCGCGCCCGCGTCCGGCTCGAACGCACGCGCGCCGCTGTCGCCGTTCGCGCCGCCTACGACCTCCACGTCCGCCACGAAGCGATAGCCGCGCGTGTGGACGGTCTCGATGTACTTCTCCTGTTTCGGATCGTCGCCGAGCAGGCGGCGCAGTTTGGCGATCTCGCGCGTCAGAGCGTTCTCCGTCACGCTCGTCTCTTTCCACACGGAGTCGAGCAGTTCGTCCTTCTCGATGAGCCGCCCACGGTTGCGAATCAGAAAAAGCAGCACGCGGAACGCCTTCGGCTCGACGGAAACGACCGCGCCCGCCTTCCACAGCCGGAACGTCCCTGCGTCCACGCGTATGTCTCCGAAGACAAAAACCTCGCTGTTTTCCTTCGTCATAGCGATTTCGTCATAAAACGCGCGAAAACATCAGCGTTCCGTCAATACACAAACCGCGTGGCCGCCCTACAGTTGGCGCGCGATCAACCACGCGCGCAACGCACGCTCAGCGCATATCCCCGGCGACTCACGAGCGACGCGCTCCAACCGAGACAAGGAGACTCTAATGCAACGATACCTACTCGCGATAGTATTTCTGGCCGGCTGCGCCCTCGCCGCGCCCGCCACGGCGACGGCGCAAAGCACAGACCCCGAAGAGTTCCCCAAAGTCGAACTCTTCGTCGGCTACTCCGCGCTCGGCGAAGTGCGGGCGTCTGACGAAGAAGTCGAGACGGGCTTTGCCTCCGCGCGTGGATTTCACGCGTCCGTCACAGGGAACTTCAACCGCTACGTCGGCCTCAAAGGCGACTTTTCGTTTCACCCCGACACCGACCGTGGGACGGCTCAATTCGTCCAACCCTGCACCACGCCCCCCTGCCCGCTCGTCTCGCAAGGGTTCGAGTTCAAGACGCGCCTCTACAACCTGCTCGCCGGGCCGGAACTCAAAGCGCGCAACCGCACGCGCCTCACCCCTTTCGCCCACGCGCTCTTCGGCCTCGCACACGGGCGCGCCGCAATCAAGACCGCAGGCACCGCGCTCAACCTCGACGCGACCGAAACCGACACGGGCTTCGCCATGGCCTTCGGCGGCGGCTTCGACCTACGCGCCACCCGCCGCTTCAGCCTCCGCGCCCTCATAGACTACAACCCCGTCTTCATCACACACACCGACACCGGCGCACGCGACCGCCGCGACAACGTCCGCCTCTCGCTCGGCATACTCTTCCACTGATGAAGCCGAACGACCGCCGCCTTCAAACAACCTGAGACGAGCAAGGGCGACTCCCACGAGTCGCCCTTGGCACCGCCTTCATATTAAAACTGCCCTCTGTAGGATTTGAACCTACAACCAACGGATTATGCTTACCCGCTACGGCTTTCGCCGCGCCCGTTCGATTGTGGATTTCGGGTTGCCGATTTCGGATTAGAAGACAATTTCTCTTTTCATCCGCATTCCGCAATCCATCTTCCGCAATCGGTTGAGTTTGTGGTCTGGACTTTCTCTTCGCTTTACGCGTCTGCCATCAAGTCTCTACACCTTCCCCGCTTTAACCGGCGGGGCTTGGCTCGGGATTACCATCTCGCTTTCGCAACTTAGGCTTCCCCGAATTTGACAGATTCTACAAGCGCACCTGAAACGAGTCTGAAATTACTCCGACCCGAATGTGATGCGTTTGCAACCCAACTTTAAAGGTCATATGTTTCCACTTAGACCTTTCAAAGAACTGAGTCCGCTGCTCTAACCGTTGAGCTAAGAGGGCATAAATCAACGAAGCGTGGCGGCGATTATAGAGACGCGTGCCGGTCGCCGCAAGCGAGGGCTTGTGTCGCAAGCGTGCGCGTGGGGCGTTAGCCTCCGTTTTC
This sequence comes from Pyrinomonadaceae bacterium, assembly GCA_036009085.1. GTDB lineage: Bacteria > Acidobacteriota > Blastocatellia > Pyrinomonadales > Pyrinomonadaceae > JAIVJZ01. The sequence goes on from DASYMM010000604.1 coordinate 2,157, forward strand.
GTTGGCGAAAGCCGGCTCGTCCAGCAGACGTTCGATCTGGCGTAGGTGGCGCGCTTCGTGGTGGCCGATGAAGGCGAGCCACTGGGAGGCGTTGAAGTCGCCGAAGACCGGGTGCGGGTAGGTGGCGGCGTCGAGTTCTGCCGTTTCGAGGCGCGTGCGGAAACTCTCGACCGTGGCGCGCGTCTGTTGCAAGGTGGCGAGCGAGTCGGCGAGAGAGGCTTGGCCGCCCGGCCGCACCTGTTCGGGCGCGGTCAGTTTTTTGTCCCTGATCGTTTCGACGAGTTCGTCCAGCGTGAACGGCTTGAAGGGGCGCGCTCCGGCGTTGTTGGTGGCGGCGTCGGCGGTTGTGTTCGCATCGTCGCTGGCCGCCGCGCTCGGAGGCGTGGCGGCCTCGGCCTTGTTGAGCAACATGCCGATCAGTCGCACCATGTTCTGTTCGATGATGGAGAGGTGTTCGACGATCTCTGCGACCGACCAGCAGCCTTCAGCCGGGCGAAAAGTTTGTTGCGCTTCGCCGAGGGTTTCGACGCGGTCGGTGATCTGTCGGCGCACCGTCTCGTTGGCGGCGTAGATGTCGGAGATGCTTTGGTAGATCAAGGGGGTTTGTTGACTCCTTTAATTTGAAGTGAAGCCGAAGCCCCGGCGCGTGCGCTTCAACTGAGCACGGCGGCCTGCGGGCTGAGGTTGAGCACGTGCCAGCGTAGATAACTGCGCGTCGGCTCAGGGCTGTTTTGATAATAACGCACAAAGCCCGTGCGGACGAGCAGCGTTTCGGGCTGCGCCCATTCGAGGCGGATGACGGGGTTGAAAGAGATCGGCGTGCTGCTCGCGCCGCCTGCGGTCTGGGTAGTAGCAGTCGCGCGTTTCAACTTCGCGGCATCGTAAGCGGCTGACGAGTTGAGGAGCGGATCGCGCAAGGGGAGACGCGCCCCCGTGGGCGACCCGCCGAGCGCGTCGTAGATTGCCACGTCGGTTTCGATGGCGGTGGCGACCTTCGCGGAGTCGGGCGACCAGACGGGCGGCACGTCCATCAGTTGATCATCGAGGAGACGCTCGCGCCCGTCGGCGCGTTCGATGATGCGCGGGCGACCGGCGAGTTCCTTGCCCTCGTTCAGGCGCGCGTCGAGTTCGTCCTGACGGCAGGCGAGCGCGGCGAGCGCGTGGCTGTCGGGCGCCCACGCGAGGTTCAGATAGATCAAGCCTTCGCGCGAGGTGAGCGGGCGCAAATTTTCGCCGTTGTAGTCGCCGAGGTAAATCTGATCGGTTTTGAAGACGGGGACGGGCGCGATGAGCGGCGCGACGGTCGGCGTCTGTACAGGCGAAGCGTTCGGGTCTACGGGGACGGGCGCGACGGGAAGTTCATCAAGCGGCGTCGGCGTGGGCGTCGCGTTCGGCTTCTCGCGACCGATGAAAGCGATCCATTGCGCGTCGGGCGACCACGCGACGGCGGCGAGCGTGATGCCTTCCAGGTTTGGCGGCAGGATGTTGCGGACGAACATGCCGTCCGCGCCGTAGAGGTCTATGCGAAAAGTGTTTTCGGAGGGCGTGCCGCCGCCCGCGTCGTAGAGCGCGAGCGCGCGCTGACCGTCGGGCGAAAGCACTGTGCGCAGGAGAGCTTCGTCTTTGCGGTTCGTCTCAAACTGCGTCTTGACGGTGGCGAGCAGTTCTTCGGGCGCGTCCTGTCGCAAATTCTCCGGCAACAGGTCTTCGCTGAAATCCGTCTCCAGACGAAAGGCGAGCCGCGCGGCGGGCACGTCGCGCAACTCGCGCGGGCGCGGGACGCTCACCCCCAACTTCTCGCCCACCTGCCGGCACCCGCCCAAGCCCAACACAAGCGCACAGACGAGCGCGCAGGCTGTGACGCGACGCAAACTTGAAGACGCGTTCGCACGGCGCAACAGCAGCGACGGCGCGAGCGCACGCACGTACGCGGGCAGACGTTGCGGCGGACGATTTCCCTGCTTGATTTTTTTCTTCATCTTGAACGGGAAATGATAGGAAGCCGCACGCGGCTCTGTCAACGTGCGGCTCTGTCAAGTGGTGTCCGGGTTTTTGTCTTAACTCTCTGCGCGCCCTCTGTCAACGATGGGGCACAGGGCGCGGGGCGACGGGGTGCGCGGCGCGTCTCTGGTTGCGGCGCGAGGGGACGGCGGGCGAGCCCTGCGGCGAGTCGCTCGCCTGCGCCGGTTCGCCCGTGATCTCGCGCGCGAGCGCGGGCGTGAGCAGGAGCAGCGCGCGCATCGTGGTGCGCGGCGAAAGGTGCGCGCGATCCGTGTGGTCAATTTCTACGCAGTTGTGCCCGAGTGCGCGCGCCGTGCGCCGTGCGAGAGTCTCGACGCTCTCCGTGCGCCGGATGTACGCGCGCACGGAGAGCGCGCCCACGAGATCGCAGGTCAACTCTTCGCCGCGCCGCACGTTGATGCGCGGCAAACCGGCGGCGCGCGACGCACGCTGCGCGACGCCGCGAAAGAGCGCGTTGAGGCTGCCGCTCGCGCCGTCGGCCACGTGCGTCAGTTCGTGTGCGAGCACGCTGATCATGCCTTCGTCCGAGCGCAGCCCGGCGAGAAAGATCGTGCCGAAGCGAATGGTGCGCGGCTCTCTGTAGAGCACCGAAGCGTTGTCGCGCAGTTCCATGTCCGGCTTCACCAAGCGCACCTGTGCGAGACGCGCCAACGCCGCGCGGATAGCGTCCGACTCCCTGAGATCGTGCTCGCGCAAGAGCGTGCGCAGCGACGCAGCCGCCAGCGTTTTTGCGACGGGCAGCAGACGCTCCGCGCGTTCGATCCCTGCGAGCACGTCCGCATGGCGCAAGGGGAGAGAGGGCATCGCCTGCATCTCGTCAATCGGCGCGCTGCCCTGCGGGTCTTGCTCGCGCTCCGTGCACGCCACGTTCATCGCGCGCCGCGCCAGTTCGTCAAGCTCCTGCCTTGCCTCGACGCGCCGCGCCGCCGCTGCCGTCGGTGTCTGACGAGCACTAGACTGCTGCGCTCCCGCGTTTGGCGCATACGACCACAAGCACGCACAAACCCCGGCGACCGACAATGCAGCCGATAGCCAACTTTGAGATTTATTATGGCGGGGCTTGAATTGTAGCATGTCAACGATTGCGCCAGACGGGTTTGCGTTTCTCCATAAAGGCGTTGACGCCTTCGTTGGCGTCCTCGGTCTTCATCAACTCGTTCAAATATAGACTCTCGACGCGCGCCAGCACATCTTCCAGACGTTCATCGCGCGAGATGTCGAGCGCGCGACGCGTCAGTTCCAGAGCAGGCGCGGAGAGGTCGCGCAGGCGCGACAGTATCTCCTGCCCCTTCGCTTCGAGTTCGTCGGGCGCGACGACGTAGTTCACGAGTCCGAGCCGCAAGGCTTCCGGCGCATCAATCAACTCGCCGGTCAAGATGAGTTCGCGCGCGCGCCGCTCTCCGATCACGCGCGGCAACAAGATCGCCGCGACCGGCGGGAACACGCCCAACTTGATCTCCGGCTGCCCGAAGCGCGCGCGCTCCGACGCGATCACGATGTCGCACGCCGCCACCAACTCGCAACCGCCGCCAAGCGCCGCCCCGTCAACCAGCGCGACGACGGGTTTCGCCAACTCTTCGAGCGCGCGAAAGATGTTATGAAACGATTCGAGCATCTGGTAGATCGTCTCCGCCACATGCTCCTCAATCGCCACGCCCGCGCTGAACGCACGCGCCCCCGGCGCAGCGTCGAACACGACCGCCACCATCTCGCGCTCGCGCGAACACTCCTCAATCGCCGCCCCGATCTCGCGCATCATCGCAATGTTCAAAACATTCAAAGGCGCACGCGCCAGACTGATGCGCCCCACGCGCTCCTCGATGCCAAAACGAATGTGCTGATAACTACTCATAAGTGACGAGCGACAAGTGACGAGTGACGAGCAAGAACAAGAAAACAGTGACCAGTGACGAGTGACAGGTGACAAGTTAAAGCTAGAACAAGTTAAAAGCGTTGCCGTCGATTATGACTTTCGGGTGCGCGACAAGTGCCAAAAGCAGTGACGAGTGACGAGTGACGAGTGACAAGTAAGAACTAACAAGCTAAAGGCCACACGCAAGAAGTCACAAGCCAGAAGCAACTGGATTTTAACTCGTCACTTGTCACTCGTCACTCGTCACTGTTCTCTTGTCACTGCTCTCAAAGCATTTGGCCGCCGTCAACGCGGATCACTTCGCCGGTGATGTGGCGCGCGGCGGCGGAGCAGAGAAAGGCGACGACGCCCGCGACCTCTTCCGGTTCGCCGATGCGCCCGAAGACGGTTTCGCGCGCGGCTTCCTCCAAGACTTCCACGGGCAGGCGTTCGGTCATCGGCGTGCGTATGAAGCCGGGCGCGACGGCGTTGACGTTAACCCCGTCGCGCCCCAGGTCTTGCGCCGCCGCGCGTGTGAGCGCGATGACTCCCGCCTTCGACGCCGCGTAGTTGCTGATGCCGAACCTGCCGCGCAACGCTTCGATGGAAGCGATGTTGACGATCTTCCCCGACACTTGCGCGCGAAACGCGGGCGCGACGGCGCGTATGTAGTTGAATGTGCCTTTGAGATTCACGTTCAGCACGCGTTCCCACTGCGTCTCGGTCATCTTCCAGACGGGCGCGTCTTCGGTCGTCCCGGCGGCGTTGACGAGGATGTGCACGCCGCCGAGGCGCACGCGCGTCTCCGAAACGATGCGTTCGGCCTTGCCGTAGTCCGCGACGTTCGCGTGAAAGCTCGCGACGCGTGCGCCCGCCTCCCGCACCAGACGCGCCGACTCCGTCATCAAATCCTCGCCCGCGAGGTCAACTATGCAGACGCCGCTCGCGCCGCCGCGCGCCAGTTCCAGAGCGCACGCGCGACCGATGCCGGAGGCCGCGCCCGTCACGATTGCTACCTGCCCCTCGAAGTTCATCTGCGCGTCATGGTCGCCAAACCAAACTAACCACGAAGACACGAAGCCACAAAGTTAAATTCTTAAAGTTTTCTTCGTGCCTTTGTGTCTTGGTGGTTAAAAAACTCATCCTGACTTTCCGCTCGTTTAACTGCCCGCGCCGCTTTTTTGTCCGAGCGTGTAGAGCCAGCCTTCGTAGAGTCGCTTTTGTTCGGGCGTCTGCTGCGCGAGCGGCACGATGCGATAGTTGTCTTCGACGCGGCTGCCGAGTTTGAACGTGATCGTTCTCAACTCGTCGAGACGAAAGATGGTGAGACGCACTTCGTCGCCCGGTCGCCGTTCTTCGAGCCGCGCGCTGAAGGTTTGCGCTGTGACGCGCCCGCCGTCGAGCGCGACGATCTGGTCGCCGAAAGTGATGCCTTGATTATAAGCGGGCGAGTCGGCCGGGACGCTTGAAACCATAAGGCGGTCGCCCTCTTGCCGCAGGTTTGCGCCGAAGTAGGGTTTTGGGGCGGCGGGTTTTGACGCGTCGGCGGGCGACGGGGCGGTCGTCAGGAGTTGCAGGCCGACTCCGGCGAAGGCCGTGTTGTAGTCGAGTTCTTCGCGCCCGCGAACGTACCGGCGGAAGAAATCGTCGAGGCTCGCGCCCGCCATCTGCTCCGCTGCGCGCTGGAAATCTTCTGGCGTGTAGTTGCGATTCTTTTTAAAGAAATCGTTGTAGAGATAACGCATCACGTCGTCGAGCGATTTCGCGCCCGCCGAGCGGCGACGGATTTCCAGATCGAGCAGGAGGCCGACGATGGCTCCCTTGTCATAATAGGAGATGGCCGAGTTGAGCGAGTTTTCGTCCGGGCGGTAATACTTGATCCACGCGTCGAAGCTCGCCTCTTCGATTGATTGTTCGAGCCTGCCGGGCGTGTTTTGCAAACCGCGTATGGCGTTGGCAATCGTCGTTAGATATTCCTTGTCCGAGATCATCCCGGCGCGGCGCGACAGGATGTTTTCGTAATAACTCGTGACGCCTTCGGCGACCCACAAAAGGCGCGTGTAGTTTTCGCCCGTGTAGTCGAAGGGGCCGAGCGCGTCCGGGCGTATGCGCTTGACGTTCCAGAGATGGAAATATTCGTGCGCGACGAGCGAGAGATAATCGTCCCAGGCGGTTTCGGGACGAAACGCGTAGCGGCGCATGATGAGCGCCGTCGAGTTCAGGTGTTCGAGGCCGCCGCCCGCCGACGGGTGGAGCATCAACAGGAAAGTGTAATCGCGATACGGGATGTCGCCCATCATCTGGACGGACGCTTCGACTATCTTTTGCACGTCGCGACGCATGCGTTCCGCGTCGTAGTTGCCCTCGCCGTCAATGATGAT
>DASYMM010000605.1:0-3415 GCA_036009085.1 Pyrinomonadaceae bacterium
CTTCAATCAGGCGATCATCCCTATCGCCGGGGACGCCGAGGATCGCCGTCACGTGCCGCCCGCTCCACTGTGCAGCCATGCGCGCGACGGCCTCGAAGGCATCGGTGTTGTGGCCGTAATCAACCAGCACGTAGCCCGCACCCACCTGATAGAGATTCGCGCGACCCGGATTGTGTTCGTCGTTGCGAAAACTTTGCAGCGCGGCGGCGACGTGCTCTCTCGTCACTCCGTAGGCGCGGCAGGCTGCGATGGTGGCGAGCGCGTTGGCAACTTGAAAGTGTGCCGTGCCGCTCATCGTCACGGGGATCGTAGAGACTTCGACAACCGGATACGCCTCCTGTCCGATGGCTTCAATAATCCAACCGTTCCTCACGAAAAACGCCGCGCCGCCGATGTCTAGATATTTTCTGATCAGCAGATGATTGTCGTTGAGCGAAAAATAGACGAACTGTTTGTTGATGCGCCGCACGCGCTCGCTCTCGATCAGCCTGACACACTGCTCGTCGTCGGCGTTGAGGATGAGCGTGCCGCCTTCGCGCACGCGTTCCGCGATGAGCGATTTGATGTGCACTAAATCTTCGATGTCGCGGATGCCGTCCTGCCCGATGTGATCCTCGCGGATGTTGGTGATGACGGAGATGTCCGACCAATCGTAGCCGAGTCCGCGCCGCGTGATGCCGCCGCGCGCCGTCTCCAGCACGGCGACTTCCACCGTCGGGTCTGAGAGCACGACGCGCGCAGAGTGCGGGCCTGTCGTGTCGCCGCGCGCGACGATTTCGCCGCCGATGTGGATGCCGTCCGTGGTCGTCATGCCGACCGACCAGGGCATCTCTTGCAGCACGTGGCCGATCATGCGCGTGACGGTCGTTTTGCCGTTCGTGCCCGTGATGGAGATGACGGGGATGCGCCCGTCTTCGCCTTGCGGGTAGAGCATGTCAATGATCGCGCCGCCGACATCGCGCGGCTGCCCTTCGGTCGGCGAAGTGTGCATACGCAAACCCGGCGCGGCGTTGGCTTCGATGAAACCGTTGCCTTTTTGCAAAGGCTGCGAGATGTCCGCCGCGACTAAATCGAGGCCACAGATGTCTAAGCCGACGACGCGTGCGGCGCGCTCGCATTGCCGCTTGACTTCGGGATGGACGAGATCGGTCACGTCGGTCGCCGTGCCGCCCGTCGAGAGGTTCCCGGTTTCGCGCAGGAAGACGCGCTCGCCCTCGGCGGGAACGTGCTCTAAGCTCAGATTTCGTTTGTGCAGGCAGGCGAGCATTACTTGATCTACGACGATCTTCGTCAAAGCGTTGTCGTGCCCGTCGCCGCGCAAGGGGTCGTTGTTAGTCGTCTCGATCAACTCGGCGAGCGTGTGCCGCCCGTCGCCCGTGACGTGACAGGGCAGGCGTTCGCTGGCAGCGACGAGTTTTCCGTTCACGACCAGCACGCGATAGTCGCGCCCCGTCAGTTGTTCTTCGACGAGCACATCCTGCGAATACTCCTGCGCTATCTGGAAGGCTTCCGACACCTCCGCCGGAGTTGAGAGATTGAGCGAGACGCCTTTGCCTTGATGCCCGTCCATCGGTTTGACGACGACGGGCGCACCGAGTTCGTGCATCGCCCCGACGGCTTCCTCCGGCGTCTCGACGATGCGCCCGCGCGGAACGGGCAAGTCGGCTTGTTCAAGGATAGTTTTGGTCAGTTCCTTATCGCCCGCGACTTCGACGGCGATGCCGCTCGTCTGCCCGGTCATGGCAGCCTGTATGAACTTGCGATTCTTGCCGTAGCCGAGTTGGACGAGGCTATCGCTGTTGACGCGAAAGGTCGGGATGCCGCGATTGCGCGCCGCCTCGACAATGGCGCGCGTGCTGGGGCCGAGTTCCGTGCGCGCGATAATGCGTCGCGCTTCCGTCAACTTCTCTGCCAGCGGATAAGGCTCGCCTTTGACCAACGCTCCGGCGAGTTCGACCGCGACCTCTAACAGGAAACTCATCCCGCGTTCGGCCTTGTAGGCGACGACGACGTTGTAGCAGCCCGGCTCATCCGCGTAAATCGTTTTGCCATAATTGACCGGCACGCCCGCCATCTCCGACAACTCAAGCGCGACGTGTTCGACGATGTGACCGAAGTATGTGCCGCTCCGAAGCCGCTCGATGAAACCGCCGGGGCGACCTTTGCTGCAATGATGCTCGGCGAGGCCGGGCAAGAGCGCGGTGAGACGCTCGTTGAAGCCGGAGAGGCCGGAGCTTTCCGTCTCGGCCAGTTCCTCCAGATCGAGTCTCATCACGAGCACGGGCTTGTGATTGTAGATGTTCGGTCCTGCCAGCGTCCTGATTTTGTCAACCCTCATGTTCGTGTCCCCTTGTCGTTGATCAATCACCGCCCGTCGCCGCCTGCGAGCGTTTCCTTGAACCTCTCTTTAAATTTTTCTTGCCGGTCTGCTTTGAACTTTTCTTCGTGGCCGAAGGTGTTCTCGGTTTCTCCGTATGCCGGAGGCGCGTCGAACCGATCTCTGTGCGCGAATGCTCCTCGATGACGGGCTGGCGTTCGTGCATGTTGAAGCGATGCCCGGCGGTGAGGAGGTGCAGCTTGATGTTGTAGAGTGCGAGTCCCTCGTTCTCCCTGAGATCGGGGACGTTCGTGTAGGTTAGCTCGCCCGCGTCAATGACCGTCACCGCGCCCCCGCCGATCACCTCGAAGATGCCGTCTTTGGCAACGAGCGCGGTGTTCTCGTCAATGCCAATGCCGAGCGCGTGCGGGTAGTGTGCAATCGCGGAGATGAGGCGGCCATGCCGGCCTCGCTGCGAGAAATGCGTGTCAATGACCGCGCCCATGAGAAACTCCGCGCCCGGGACGAGTTGCAAATTTTCCAGACGCGGATTCTCCTCCGCGGGGCCTTTGACGAACATCGCACCGGACATCATGGCCGCGCCCGCGCTCGTTCCGGCGACGACGACGCCTTTTTTGTAAAGCTCATGGAGGAGCATGTCCATCCGGCTCCCGCCGATGAGAGAGGTGACATGAAGTTGGTCGCCGCCCGTGAAGAAGACGCCGGTTGCTCCCTTGAGCACAGACAGTGAATCCTCGTCGCTCGCGTCCTGACGCGTCGAAACATCAACTACGCTTACGCTCCCCGCGCCGAGTCGCTTGAAGACTTTGACATACTCCGCTCCCAGTGCTTCCGGTTCATCGGTCGCCGCCGTCATCACGACGATCCGAGATTTGTCAGCCCCGGCCAACCTGACGAACTCCGTTAGAATCGTGCAGTCGCCTTCCTTATCCTCGCCGCCCCCGATAATAAAGAGCAGTCCTTTCGGTTTCGCCAAGCGCATCGGACTTTCTCCACACACTACCGGCCTGCGATGCCGTTTACATTTACACTGACCGCAAACTGCGCTGATCAATGTTCAACCAAAGCACTCCCGAC
>DASYMM010000606.1:0-3609 GCA_036009085.1 Pyrinomonadaceae bacterium
ATTAGCAACGTTCGCCGCCATCCTGTGGTGCGCGCCCCTCGCCGCCGCACAGCAGCAGCAGGCCACCCCCGCCTCGCCCGTGCAGACTGCGCCGGCGACAGTCAAAACTGATCAACCCCAACCTCAAGCCACGGCGGCGACTGGCAGCACGCAGGCCGCGCCCGAAGCGACACCTGTGTTGGAGTGTTATTGCGAGTTGCAGGCGATGCCGGAAGTGCTCGCAGAGGTGGGCGGCGAAAAGATCACCGCCAAAGAGGTCGATGAAAAGATCAAGGATAGTGTGCTCGGTTTGAAGCAGCAGGTTATCCAGACGCGCGCCCGCGAACTCTATCTACAGATCAACACGCGACTGCTGGAAGCGGAAGCCAAGCGACGCGGCAAAACCACCACCGCGCTCATCGAAGAAGAGATCACCGCCAAACTAAAAGAGCCGACGGAAGCCGAAGCGCAGACCTTCTATGACAAGAACAAGGCTCGCATCCGTCAGGATTTCCCGACCGTTAAGACGCAAATCATTGAGCACCTGCGCGTCGAGCGTCAGCGCGACGAGGCGAAAAAGTTCGCCGACCGCCTGCGCGCTGCCGCGCAAGTCGTCATCAACGAGAAGGATGCTCCCAAGCCGGGACAGCCGCTCGTGCCCACGCTCGTTCTCGCCACGGTCAACGGCGCGCCTATCACAGTAGGCGACATCGAAGAGACTTTGCGCCCGCTCATTTTCGGTGTCCAGACGGAACTCTACAAACTGCGCAAGCAAGTTGTGGACGTGAAGGTCAACGACCTGCTGCTTAACCGCGAGGCGCAAGCGCGCAAGATGACGCCCGCCGCGCTGGTTGAAGCCGAAGCGACGAACAAAGCGAAAAAGGTGACGGACGCCGAGGCGCTCGCTTTTTTTGAAGAGCGCAAACAGGAGATCGGCGGAGAGTTCGAGCCGCAGAAGCAGCAGTTGTTACTCTTCTTGCAGGAGCGCGAGGAACGGCGCGCGGAAGCCGCTTTTGCCGAACGCCTGCGCACCGCCGCCGCCCCCCAAATCTTCCTGCGCGAACCGGAACAACCCGTCTCGAAACCCTCGCTCTCTTCGTCAACGGGCGGCAAGTGAGGTCGGCGCGACACAGAGAAGTGAAGTACTGCACGCGGCATAAGTCTTGCCATCGTCTTCCTTGCCGTAATACACTCGGCGCGCTTCCTGACCGTCGCCCGGCCTGCTCAAACGAAGGATTAACTTGCGTCCCCGACCACGACACACGCTGAACCCGCGTTCAGCCGCCAGAGTTTTTCTGGCGGCTGCGCTGGCGTTCGCCGTCGTGACGGGCGCAGTGCCGCTCGACTCTGTCTTCGGCGCGCACGCGTGTTCGATGCCGTGCTGCAAAGGCGCGGACGGCATGCCCGGCGATTGCACGGGCGGCTCATGCCCGATCTCCCATTTAGGAAAAGCGAAAGCGAAAGCCAAGCCGGTTAAGCCCGCGCCCGCCGCCCCCTCTTGCCACACGGGCGGGGAATCTGCGTCGCATACGAGCGCGGCGGGCATGCACCACTCCATGCCGGGGCACGCCTCTCCACACGAGCCAGACAACGACAAAGTAGAACACTCTTCCCCTCAGCATGTTTCATCACGTGACACGGCGACGGAACCTGCGGTTAGCCCCGCAACGCTCTCGAAGCCCTGTCCTCCCGGCTGCGGCGGACTTCTAAACGCTTCCACCCAACTGCGCCGCCGCTCGCGCGACGAGGCGACGCTCTCGGACAAACTCCGGCCACGCCCGCCGACCGTGGAAGTGCAAACGCAAGACTCTGTCTGCGTCGCGCAAGTCTCTTTTGCTTTGCGCCGCCAGCACCCGCCCCGCCCGCCTCCGTCTATCTCGACCAGCCGACCGGCAGCTTAATCCAGCGAAGGCTTCTCTCAGGCCGTCCGCGCTTCGTGTTGAAGGGTGTTCCCCAGACGCGAGCGTCGCCGTCTATTTGCATGCAGACCGTCAGCCCGACGGCTGGCCGGAGATGCTTTCAGTCGTCGCTACTTCACCAACGCAGCTTCGTTAGCTCAAGCCCGGTTCGACGGGAGGATAGCCTCTTCGTGCCCGGCCTCCAGCGCAGCGCGCGGTCGTGGTGCAGCGGTGTGGTGCGAACATTTTCGGAGTGCATAATCATGACTTTTATACGAAATAATATCAGGCGGGGAAGCCCGCGAATCTTGCTGTGTCTTCTCCTGCTACTCGGCGGCAACTTGTCGTCGCCGGCTCAACAGACCATCACTTCGGCGACGCTCAGCGTGCGCGTGGAGGACGCGGGTGGCGCGGCGGTGAGCGGCGCGAACGTCGTCGTCAATCACATCGAAACCAACCAGCAACAGACCGGCGCGACGGATGATGAGGGGCGTTATAGATTTCTCTACCTGCGAGTCGGGACGTACCAACTCACGGTCGAGAAGACCGGCTTCGCTACATTAACAAAGCAGCTAACCTTAACCGTCGGGCAGGCGTTAGACGTGCCTCTGAGGCTGGCCGTGGCCGGACTCGCCGAGAGCGTCAGCGTCACCGAAACGGACGTGCCGTTGATCGAAACGGCGCGCACGCAGGTGGCCGAGACCATCGTGCCGCAGGAGATTGACAGCCTGCCTCTGAACGGGCGCAACTATCTCGATCTGGCCGCGCTGACGCCGGGCGTGACGCGCACCAACCCCGTCGCCAATCAACGCTTCCCGGAAACGTCGTCGGTGCCCGGTACGGGACTCTCCATCACCGGGCAACGCTTCATCAACAACGGCTTCGTCGTGGATGGGCTTTCGTCGAACGACGACGCGGCAGACCTCGCGGGCACGTTCTACAGCCAGGAAGTGATCCGCGAGTTCGAGGTTATCACCTCCGGCGGCATTGCGGAGTTCGGTCGCGCTTCGGGCGGCATCGTCAACATCGTCACGCAATCGGGCACGAACACTTATCGCGGGCGGGTCTACGGCTTCCTGCGCAACCAGCGGTTCGACGCGCGCAACCCGCTCTCCCCCACCAAAGACCCGCTCACGCAAGGGCAGTACGGCGCATCCTTAGGCGGCGCGCTTAAACCTGACCGCACCTTCTTCTTCTCCAACTTCGAGCAGACGCGCCTGAACAACGCCGCCGTCATCACCATCACTCCCGGAAACGTCGCGGCGGTCAACGCACGGCTCGATCAGATAGGCTATCCCGGCGCGCGCATCTCGACGGGCATCGCGCCCACGGGCTTCGACACCACCAACTTTCTCTTCCGGCTCGACCACCGCATCGACGAGGCGAACCAACTGACGGCGCGCTATAACCTGTACGACATCTCCAGCCTGAATGCGCGCAACGTCGGTGGCTTGAACGCCGTGAGTCGCGGCACCGCGCTCTCCGACCGCGACCAGACGCTCGCCGCGAGTCTCGTCTCCACACTCTCGCAGCGCACCATCAACGAGGCGCGCTTCCAGTTTACGCGCAGCCGGCTCGGCGCGCCGGTCAACGATGCGGGCGCGCCTGCCGTCAACATCTCCGGCGTGGCGAACTTCGGCGTGGCAACCTTCTCGCCGACGGCGCGCGACCTTGACACCTTCGAGGCGGTGGACAACGTCACCACGCAGCGCGGCGCACACTCGCTCAAAGG
>DASYMM010000607.1:0-6713 GCA_036009085.1 Pyrinomonadaceae bacterium
AACTCGCCCGCGAATTGAAACTGGTCTGTGACGATGCCTGTGATGGGCGCTCTGATGGTCGCGTAGCTGAGTTGCGCATCGAGATTGGCGAGACGGTCTTGCGCCTGCACGGCGCGCGACTCGGCGAGCGCACGGTCGGTCGGATTGATGGTGTTGGTACGCAACTGTGCGGTGCGTTCGGCGAGAGCCAGATTATTCTCGGCCTGCTTTTGCGCGAGTTGCGCCGCTTCGACATCTTTCAAGGCGATGCCGCCCTGCTGATAAAGCGCGAGGCGACGTTCATAAAGCGCGCGCGCGTTGTCCAGATTAGCGCGCGCGTCGCGGAGGTCTTTCTCGGCCTGTGCCGTAGCTTGAGGGTTTGCGCCGCCGCTGACGCTCCTGATGTTGAGTTGCGCTTCGCGCACGGCGGCGAGGGCTTCGGCGCGCTGTGCCTGTAGATCGCGCGATTCGAGCACGGCGACGACCTGCCCTGCGCGCACGATGCTGTTCTTGAGCAGCCCCAGTTGTTTTATCTGCGCGTTGATCTTGGGGCTGATTGTGACCTGCTCGCGCGGGAAGATCGTGCCGAGCGCGGAGACCTCGGCGGCGATTGCGCTCCGCTCTGCTTTCGCCACACGAACGCTGACCACGACGTTCGCCTCTTCTGCCGCCGCGTCCGGTTTTTTAGACGGCCACAGGAGCCAGATGACGATCAGGAGCAACGCCAGCACTGCTGCCGCGCCGATGAGGATGTTCCGTCGCCTGAGTCGTCTTGCCGCATTGTTGTCAAGCGGCTCTACAACCTCTTCGGTGATGACGACGCGCTCCTCAGTTCTCGGCAGACTCGCCTCTGAAGCATTCTCTTCTTTCGCTTGTGGCCGTTCTTCTTCGTGCATCATTCTTCATCCCGACGAAGTTCGCATAGTCGAAACGTTTATTGTCCGGTCGCTTGTTTGAGACGTGTCAACGCTACACGATAATCGAAGATCGCTTGATAGAGAGCCGTGCGCTGCGCGATCAAAGTGTTCTGCGCTTCGGTCACTTCAATGATCTGAGCTTCACCGGCACGGTAGCGCGCGAGCGAGGCGTTGAGGTTCTGTTCCGCATCAATAATGCTCGCGCCTGCCAGCCTGATTCGCGCTACCGCCGTGATGGCCTGCACACGCGCCGAGAAGAATTGTTGAGCCAGCGCGCGCTCGGCCACGACGCGCGCCGAGTCTGCCGACTGCGCGCGCAACTCTGCCTGCCGCACACGGCTGCGGGTCGCGCCCCAATCGAAAAGCGGGATCGAGACGCCCACCGTCGCAGAGATGCCTGTATGCTGTCGGATATTGGGAGGACGCAGGCTGTCGGAGATAAAGCCGCCGTTAACCGAGTAGGTAAGTTGCGGGCGTCGTTCAGCGCGCGCTGCCTTGATGTCCTCAAGCGCGGCACGACGCTCGGCGGCAAACTGGTTGAACTCCGGCCTCAGCGCGACGGCGTCCGAAGTGAAGCGTTCGACCTCACCCATTTCCGGCACGGACAGCAACAGATCTGTTGTCCCCAGAGGCTGTGTGAAATCGTAGCCGATGAGCACGCGCAGAGAGTCTGCGGCAATTGCTTCGGCGGCGCGTGCCTGCTCTAGCTCGTCGCGGCGCGCGGTGGTTTGGAGGCGCGCACGTACCTCGTCAACCGGCGCCGCCTCGCCGCCCGCCACCTGCAAGGCGATGGTGCGCTCAAACTCTTCTGCGGCGGCCACGTTCTGCTCAGCCGCGACGCGTCGCACTGAGGCGAGCGCGAGTCCGTAGTAGGCTTCTTCGGTCGCCTCGACGAGATTGCGCCGCGCCACCTCGGTTCCGGCACGCGCCGCTTCGAGCAGCGCGAGGTTGCGCCGGAGCGTCGCACGCAAACGTCCGGCGGTGTCTATCTCCCCGGAGACGTTAGCGATGCCCTGATACTCCGTGATGGCATTCGCGCCGAGAAAGCTCGGCGCACGCGGCGTGCCCGGCGGCACGCTCACACCAATCTCCGGCGAGGTGTAAATGAGAGTCGGCGCGGCGACGACGCGCGGCAGGAATGCGGCGCGCGCTTGCCTGACATCTTCCGCCGCGATTCGTTCATTGAATCTCGCCTGCTCAAACGTGGACGCCTGCGTGAGCGCGAGTTTGATCGCCTCGTCAAGCATCAGCGGCCTTGGTTGTTGTTGCGTCGCGCCCTGTTGCGCGGGCAGGAGAGACGAGCCGGGAGGGATTGAAGACGTAACCGGCGAGGTCGGATTTGGCGACGGCGAGGGTGCGGCTTGCTGCGCCTCCGCTCCGGCAGACACAAATAGCGCGAGTGTCGCCGCGACGGTCAAGCGCACTATTTGCGAAGGACAGGCCAGAGCTTTAATGATGAGTTTCAAGACCATTCAAACTTGAACGACGCGAAGGATAGCGCGAGCGCGATAAAGCATCACGCCACCTCCGCCCGCTGTGCTTGCTTATTCAGGACGTTTGTTGCTGTTTCCCTTATGCTTCTCTTTGCGCTTTTCCTCTGCTTCTTCCTTCGCGTCTTCCTCCTCGACGCTCGCAATGCTTCCGTCCTTAGCGTTCACCTGAACTTCTGTGATCGCCCCTCCGGCGTTGCGAATATCGAACGAGTAGACGAGTTTCCCGTGCTCCTTCTCCAACTCTTCTTCTTCGATTGTGCCGGGCGCGCGCTCCAACGCGATCTTGCGTGCCTGCTCCATTGTGATCCTGGCCTGCTTTGCCAGCTTGGCTTGATTCTTGTCCTGCCCGGACAGCGTCCAGACCGTCGTCGTAGCCGCGAAGGCTCCGGCGCAAAGTACGGCGCACAATATCACGCTTGAGGTTAATTTCCGCTTCATCATCTGCTCCTTTGTGAAAGTTGTAAGTTCATCGTTCAACGGCGGCTCGGTGTCAAGACGCCGCTGTCAAGAACTCGTCCCTCCGCGTCTATCGCCCAGAAGGTGAGTGTGTTTTGTGTCACCTCGACATACATGAAGCTGTTGACCTGATCGTTACCAGCCGCAGTGAGTTGACTCTGCCGGTTCAGGTTGCCGCGCCGAAGCTGTCCGCCTGCGCCGGAGACGAAATGCTGGATGCCCTGCTGGGGCTTGATGCGTTCATAAACGTGGTCGTGACCTGAGAAGGTCGCCGCCACGCCGTAGCGGACGAAGAGCGGTTCAAGAAGCGCACGCAGCCTACTGTTCGAACCGTGCTTCTGACCCGACGAGTAAATGGGGTGGTGGAAGAAAGCAATTTTCCAGCGTGCCTTCGAGGCCGAGAGCGCGCCGTCGAGCCAGGCGAGTTGCGTCTTATCCATCCGGTTTGAATCGAGCGCGAAGAACTCAACCAGACCGTTCCCTTCGACGAATGAGTAATAAGGGTGTCCTCCCATGTTGAAAGGCTTGTAGTTGGTTTGAGCTATGCCCCCGCCGTAATCTAAGTCGTGGTTGCCAAGCACGGCGTGGAAAGGCACGCCCCGCTTGAGCAACTCCGTATAAGGTTTCTCAAACTTGGCGGGGAGTTCCGCCGGGTTGCCGTTCGGGTAAACGTTATCGCCCAGTAGAAGCACCATGTTGTAATGCTTGTCGTCGTAATAGCTGACCATTTGCCGGGCGATGTCGAACTGACCCTTTTCGCCCGTGCCCGTATCGCCGAGAGCGACGAAGCGGACTGCCCCGGCCTGTGCCTCATCCTTTCTCGACGGGGCTGATTGTTGCTGCTGACTCGCACCGACTGCACCAAAGACCGTCGCCACGCTGAGAGCGAGCGAGACGAAAAGTATCTTGATTCTGTTCATTAAAACCCTTGTTCCCCGTGAAAGAGTTGGACGCGCCGCGAATTATTAGTTAATCGAATGATGATGCTGTGGATTTTATAGGGCAGGAGATAAACGCAGGATAAATCGGGCGCGTTTACAGAAGGGACTTATTCGTGGCTTACGCCGAGCGATGGGAGAGTCGCGACGAAGACACTGCCGCGCTCGTCTGAGCGGAGAAGTTCAAGGCTGCCTTTGTGCGCTTCGGCGACGAGGAGCGCGATTGAGAGACCGAGGCCAGCGCCGCTAGTAGTCGCTCCATAGCCGTCCGCGCTCTCACTCCGTCGCGAGCGCGCTTTATCCGCCCGGTAGAAACGCTGGAAGATTTGTGCCTGCGCCTCTGCGGGGATGCCCGCGCCGGTGTCGCTGACGGTCAAAACATACTCTTTACCGCGCGCCTCGCACTTCACAGAGACATGACCGCCCGCAGGGGTGTATTTGATGGCGTTGTCCAGCAGGTTGAGGAGCATGCGCCGGATTAACTCTTCGTCGCCGCGAAAAGGCATTTCGTGCGGCGCTTCGTGTTCGAGCGACACGTCGCGACCGGCAGCCAGAGTACGCACCGCGCGGGCGCATTCGGCGACCGTTTCGTCAAGATAAAAATCCGCGACTTTGAGCGGGTTCTGCCCCGCATCCGCGCGCGCCAGCGTGAACAAGTCTTCGACGATGTTAGTCAAGCGGCGGCCTTCGTCGTGAACGATGGCGAGCGATTCACGATAGTCTGCCGCGTCGCGTTCCTCGCGCGAGAGGGCTACTTCGGCTTCACCGCGCACGATGGCGACGGGCGTGCGCAGTTCGTGCGAGGCGTCGGCCATGAAACGACGCTGCTGTTCGAAAGATTCGTTTAACCGCGCAAGCAGTTTGTTGAAGACACCCGCGAGCCGCCCCAGTTCGTCGCGCTCGTTAGCGATGGGCAGCCGCTCGTGAAGATTCGCCGCGCCGATGCGCGCCGCCGTCTCGCTCATCGCGACGACCGGCGCGAGACTCTTACGCGAGAGAAAGTAGCCGCCGACCGAAGCCAGCGCGAGCGCGAGCGGCACGCCGACGAGGAGTGCGCCGCCCGCCCTCTCGATGATGTCTTCCTGCTCGTCGAGCGGTCGCATCACGACGAGCGTGTAGGAGCGTCCGGTAGTTCGCAGTGTCCGCGCAAGGGCACGCAGTTCGTCGTCGCCGTCCGAAAGCGTAGCGTACACAGGCGCGTCGTCAGGCTTTCCGGCGAGCGCGTCGAGCAGCCTCGTTAATCCAGACGAGATGGGAGGGATCGTCCAGACAGGAGCTTTTGTTTCCTTGTGCTCGACACTGAAACCGGAGGACGTGGCGACTATCCGGCGCGACTCGTCATAGATGACAAACTGGTAATCCCGGAGGCGATACTCGCTCGCCGCCTCGATCACGGCAGCGTCCACATTAAAAGGCTGGATTTGGCTTTGAGCGTCAGGCGGAACAGCGCGACTTGCGCCCGCCTCCATCTCCCGCTGTTCCGCCGAGAGGGTCTCGGCAAAAGCGCGCGACATCTCGGCGAGCGAATCGTTCGTCCGGCGGTCGAGTGTGCGTGTGAGAAAAAAATATGCGGAGACGGCGAAGACGGCCAGCACGAGCGCGAGCACACCCGTGTACCACAGGGTCAGGCGCGCGCGCACGGAATCAAACATCTTCGCCTCCGCTCGTTTCTTCGTCGGGTTCAAGACGCTGTAGCACGTAGCCCACGCCTCGCCGCGTGTGTATGAGCGTAGTCTCAAACGGCCCATCAACTTTACGACGCAGGCGGTTGATGTAAACCTCGATCAAGTTGGAGAACGGATCAAAAGTCTCATCCCAGACATGCTCGGCGATCTCTTCGCGTCCTACCACTCGCCCTGTGTTGTGCGCGAGGTATTCGAGCAGTGCGTACTCTTTCGTCGTCAGGTTGAGTGATTGACCGGCGCGTCGTGCCTGTTGCCCGCGCGTGTTTATCGTCAGGTCGGAGACTGTGATGACGGTCGTACGCAACTCCTGCCCGCGCCGCAGGAGAGCACGCAGGCGGGCGAGGAGTTCTCCGAACTCGAAAGGCTTGGTGAGATAGTCGTCCGCGCCCGTATCCAGACCGTTGATCCGATCCTCGACCGCGTCGCGCGCCGTGAGCATCATCACGGGCACACGCACGCCCCCGGCACGCAGTTCACGGCAGACCGTCAAGCCGTCCTTGCGCGGAATCATTACGTCGAGAATGATAGCGTCGTAGGTGTTGATGGCGGCCTGATAAAGCGCGTCTTCCCCGTTGGTCGCGACATCGACCGCGTAAGCCTGCTCTCTCAGCCCGCGCTCGATGAACCGAGCCATGCGTGCTTCATCTTCGACCAGTAACAAGCGCATCTATGATTACGATACCTCAAGCATTATGGCGCGGAAAAGACGGCGTCGGCGTGAGAAGGGTTGAGCTAATTTTCCTTCTTCGCTCCGGTTGCATCGGATTTGCGTGCAGCGCACGGTTGCGATAATAGTCATGAACGTAGTCCTTCATTCCGTGCTGCCAGAACTTCATCCCGTAGCGGTCAGCCTCCTGCTTGGCCTGTTCGCTCGTCCAGCCGTCGTGAGCGATACGATAAATCGCCATGACCACACCGGTGCGGTCTGCTCCGTGCGCGCAGTGAACAAATATCACTCCGTTCTGAAGATCATTGATCAGCGATAGCACTCGCTCGACTTCTGCATCTTGGGGTCGTCCTAGCCGCCCGAGTGGGATATTGAAGTAGCGCAGCCCAGCCGTCCCGGCCTCCCGACCTTCGGCCTTAGCGCGTTCGTCATCGTCGCGCAGGTTGATAACCGTTTTGACGCCGAGCGTGGCTAGTTTTTGTATTCCGCCCTGGCGGGGTTGCCCGCCGCGATAAACCTTTGTGTTAACCCGATGGAAGTTCGGAAGTTCCTGATAGCGAGGTTCGCTTTCGGGCGTG
>DASYMM010000608.1:0-9586 GCA_036009085.1 Pyrinomonadaceae bacterium
GGCTTTGGCGGTCGTGATTCTCGCGGCCTTCATCGGGCAGATGCGGCGCATGGAGCGTTCGCACCATTCGCACAGTTCGTTTGAAGCGCGCACCGTCGTCGTCATGCCGCATGAACATGATGATCGGACGGGCGACTATCGCTCCGAGCAGGGCGACGCGGAAGTGATCGTGCGCTTTCGTTCCGGCACCTCGCTCCAGCGGATCAACCGCATCACGCAAGGACTCAACGACCGTCTGCTCGACCGTTTCGAGTTCATCGACGGGCAGGCCGTGATCGCCGACGAAGACGGCCTCTCGCCGGAGACGGTCGCGGCGGAATATCGCAACCTCCCCGAAGTCGAATACGCCGAGCCGAACTTGCTCATTGACCTCGACCCGGCGGAGAACGCGGGCGAACTCGACGACGAAAGCGCATTCACCGAAGAAGCCGAAGTTAACGACGACGATCCGCCCGTCGTGCGTCGCAACACGAACGGCGACGCACAACGTCCGAACGATCCGCTCTTCAACGAGCAATGGTCGCTCCTGAACACGGGGCAGCGCGCGGGCAAATCCGGCGCGGACGTGTGCGCCACGCGCGCGTGGGCGAAGACGCAGGGCAGCCGCAAGGTCGTCGTCGCCGTGATTGACACGGGCGTTGATTACAAACATCAGGATTTGCAGAAGAACATCTGGACGCGTCCCGCCTCGCTCGCGCCTTACGTTGACGCCGAACTCGGCGCGTTTGACGACCGCCACGGCTTCGACGCCGCAGACAACGACGGCGACCCGATGGACGACAACGGCCACGGCACGCACTGCGCCGGAATCATCGGCGCGGAAGGCGACAACAACGACGGCATCGCGGGCGTCAACTGGCAAGTCGAAATCATGGGCTTGAAGTTCCTCAGCAGGAACGGCAGCGGCACGACGAAAGACGCCATCGAGTGCATCAACTACGTCGTCGCGCGTAAAAAGGCGGGCGTCAACGTCCGCATCATCAGCGCGAGTTGGGGTTCGACCGCCCAGTCGCGCGCGCTCGGCGATGCCATCAAACGCGCGGGCGAAGAGGGCATTCTCTTCGTCGCGGCGGCGGGAAATTCCAGCACGGACAACGACCGTCAACCGCATTATCCTTCAAACTACCCGCACCCGAACGTGGTGAGCGTCGCCGCGCTCACGCGCGCGGACGTGCTCGCGCGCTTCTCCAACTACGGCGCGAAGACCGTCCACATCGCCGCGCCCGGCGCGGAGATCATGAGCACCTGGCCGCAGAATCAATACGAGGAACATTCGGGCACCTCGATGGCAACGCCGGTCGTTTCCGGCGTCGCCGCGCTCATCCTCTCGGTCAATCCCGATCTCTCCGTCACGCAGTTGCGCAAACGCCTGCTCGACTCGGTTGATAAACTGCCCGCGCTCGACGGCAAAGTCTCAAGCGGCGGACGCGTCAACGCCGCACGCGCCGTGAACGCCGAGTAAACGCGGAGACGAGCGACTTGCGACGAGCAACTTCCAAAAGCCCCTTCGACCCACACGGTTCGGAGGGGCTTTCGGTTCAAAAGGGAAACTTTTATGGCTGCTGATTCCGGCGACACCGGCGCGCTCTGCGAAGCGTTTCAAGCGAACATCGACGCGATCACGCTCGACTGGGTGCGGCGCGTGAAAAGCGACACGCACATGCGCTCCGACGACCGCCTGACGACGGCGCAGATCGTGGATCACGTCCCGCAGATGCTCGAAGAACTCTGCAAACTCTTCGAGCACGAAGGCGTGCCCGATTTCAGCACCATCCGCGCCTCTAGCCAGCACGGCTACATGCGCTCGCTCGAAGGCTACTCGCTCGTTGACCTCCTGCGCGAACTCGAACTCCTGCGCGATTGCGTCTTCGATTTCGTCGCCGAGACGGAAACACAGCACCACGTCCACCGCCGCGAAACCATCCGCGCGCTGCAAACCGTCAACCACTATTTCGGCGAAGATATAATCTTCGTCGTCGAACATTTTTTGAAGAACCGCGACAAGTAGCGACGGGCAGATCAAACGGACGCGCGAAGGCGGCGCGGAAATTGACGCTGATTGGCTGCTCGCTCTGCCTTGCGCTAGAATCTTTGGGCTTGCTTGAATAACTCGTTTACCAATCGCTCTTGAGAGATTAACTATTCGACTGCCGATGTCACGAAGCGTTAAACGCCCGTGCAACCGCAATCATTCGTACTTGAACCCGGCCAGACAGAGGAAACTTTAAAGATGAGCGCGTCCACACAACCGACAGCCACGTCGCCCGACACCGAACTCGACCAGCTTTGCATCAACACCATTCGCACGCTCTCGCTCGATGCCGTGCAGCGCGCGGAGTCAGGCCATCCCGGACTCCCGCTCGGAGCCGCGCCGATGGCCTACGTCCTCTGGACGCGTTTCCTCCGGCACAACCCGCAGAACCCGAAGTGGCAAAACCGCGACCGCTTTTTGCTCTCCGCAGGGCACGGCTCGATGCTCGTCTATTCGCTGCTTCATCTGACGGGCTACGATCTGCCGCTCGAAGAGTTGAAAAACTTTCGCCAGTGGGAATCGAAAACTCCCGGCCATCCCGAATACGGTTTGACGCCCGGCGTCGAGATCACGACGGGGCCGCTCGGACAAGGCTTCGCCAACGGCGTCGGCATGGCGATGGGCGCGGCGCACCTCGCTGCGAAGTTCAACCGCGAAGGCTTTCCCGTCATAGATCACTTCGTCTATGCAATCGTCTCCGACGGCGACTTGATGGAGGGCGTGGCTTCCGAAGCCGCCTCGCTCGCAGGTCATCTCAAACTCGGCAAGCTCATCTATCTCTACGACGACAACCGCGTCACCATCGAAGGCTTCACGTCGCTCGCTTTTACGGAAGACGTGCCGAAACGTTTCGAGTCTTACGGCTGGCACACTTCGACTGTGGAAGACGGAAACGACTTGGAAGCAATCGAGCGCGCGATCCGCGAAGCGCAGGCCGAGACGGAGCGACCGTCGCTCATCTCCGTCAAGACCGTCATCGGTTACGGCATGCCCGCCGCAGGCACGCGCAAGGCGCACTCGGACGCGCCCGGCGCGGAGGCCGTCAAGGAGACCAAACGCGCGCTCGGCTGGCCGGAAGACGCGGAGTTTTACCTGCCCGAAGCCGCGCTCACGCACTTTCGCTCGGCGATAGATAAAGGCGCGCGGGAAGAAGATGAATGGAACGCGCTCGTCTCGCGCTACGCGGAGGCGCACAGCGAACAGGGCCAAGCGTGGCGGGATTTGATGAGCGGCGAGTTGCCCGCCGGGTGGGAAGAGAAGTTGCCCGGTTTCGCGGACGCGAAGCCGCAGGCCACGCGCGTCGCTTCGGGCGAAGTGATCAACGCGCTCGCGTCAGTCCTCCCTGCGCTCATCGGCGGTTCGGCAGACCTCGGCGTCTCCAACAACACGGACATCAAGGAAGGCGGCAGTTTTCAATCCGGCTCATACGACGGTCGCATACTTCATTTCGGCGTGCGCGAACACGCGATGGGCGCGACCATGACGGGCATTAGTTTGAACGGCGGCTTGATACCTTACGGCGGCACGTTCCTCACCTTCTCCGACTACATGAAGCCCGCCATCCGCCTCGCCGCGCTTTCCGAAGTGCAGGTGATCTACGTCTTCACGCACGACTCCGTCGGACTCGGCGAAGACGGCCCCACGCACCAACCCGTCGAGCACGTCGCGGGGCTTCGCGCCATCCCGAATCTCTACGTCATACGCCCCGCCGACCCGCACGAGACGCGCGAGGCTTGGCGCATCGCAATCCTTCGACGCCACGCGCCGACCGCGCTCATCCTGACGCGCCAGAAAGTGCCCGTCATTGACCAGACGCGTTACCACCCGGCCGAAGGCGCACAGCGCGGCGCGTACATTCTCGCCGAAGCGACGGACGCCGAAGGCCGCGACGCGACGCCGCAACTCATCATCATCGCCACCGGCTCGGAAGTCTCGCTCGCGCTCGGCGCACGCGAAGAGTTGCAGAAGGAGGGCACGCCCACGCGCGTCGTCTCGATGCCCTGCTGCGAGTTGTTTGACGCGCAGGAGGCGAGTTATCGAGAAGAAATTCTGCCCGCCGGGATCACCGCGCGCCTCGCCGTCGAAGCGGGCGCGAGTCTCGGTTGGGCGC
Organism: Pyrinomonadaceae bacterium; assembly: GCA_036009085.1. GTDB lineage: Bacteria > Acidobacteriota > Blastocatellia > Pyrinomonadales > Pyrinomonadaceae > JAIVJZ01. The sequence continues at coordinate 4,143 of DASYMM010000608.1, forward strand.
GCTACACGGGACTCGCGGGCGACTGCGTGTGTCTGGATCGCTTCGGCGCGTCCGCTCCCGGCGAAGTCGCGCTCAGCAATCTCGGCTTCAACGTCGAGAACGTTGCGAGCCGCGCCCGCGCGTTGCTTCGGCACGCTTGAGTCTGCATTCGAGTCTGCGTTCGCTTCTTCGTGGAACTTTCGCGCGGCGTCGGCGGAATTGCCGTTATGCGCATATTAATTTTCCTGCTCTTGGTCTGCCTGACGCCGTGGACGCTCGTGGCGGCGGCGCAGAAGCCCGCACGGCGCGACGCGGCGACCGACGCCGCCGCAGGCGTCTACGCCGTCCTCGACGAAGTTGATCGCATCGCGGCACGGCAGACGCTCTGGCCGAACTTCGATCCGCGCCGCGTCCCCGTCGAAATCTACGACGGGCAGACGACGCTGCTCTTTCGTCATCCCGCGCCGCCGCCGGAGTTCATATCGCTCTCGTCGCGTCAGGGCGTGTGGGCGTTTCCCGGTCGGCACGAAACGGTCACAGGCAACGCGCCCGCCAAACTCAACAACGTGTTGACGGCGACCGTGCTGCTCAAGCCGGACAGCAGGCTATCGCTCACCGCACGCGCCGCGCTCGTCATACACGAAGCGTTCCACGTACACCAGATCGAGCGTCATCCGAATTGGCGGGGCAACGAACTCGAACTCTTCGTCTATCCGTTCGAGGATGCCGAACTGCTCGCGCTGCGGCGCGTGGAGACGGAGACGCTGCGCCGCGCCGACGCAGCCCGCGACGCGAAGGCAGCCGCCTGTTGGGCGCGGCTCGCGCTCAATGCGCGACGCGCACGCTTCGCGCGTCTCTCGAAGGGCGCACAGGCTTACGAACGCGCGAGCGAACTCAACGAAGGACTCGCGCGCTACGTGGAAGCGCGCGCCGCCCGGAAGCGCACGGCGAACCTGCCCGCCGCCGATTACGCTGCCGAAGACCTGCGCACGCGCGTCTACGCGACGGGTCACGCGCTCGCGCTCCTGCTCGAACGCTTCGCGCCCCGTTGGTCAACCCGACTCGAAGCCGGAGAGAATCTTTCGCTCGACGAACTTCTCGCCGCCGCTCTGTCTCAAGACTCCGCGTCCACTAAAAACGCTTCCTCGCCCGTCTCTTCCTGCGCGCTTCCACAATCGTTCGCAGAGACGGCGCGCACGCGTGCAAAAGTTGACGTGGCAGGTTTGAGCGCGCGGCGGACGAGGATGCGGCGAGAGTTTGAAGGGCAGGACGGGTGGAAAATCGTCGTCACGGCGGGCACCGGCGCACCGCTCTGGCCGCAGGGCTTCGATCCGTTGAATGTGCTCAGGGTTGGCTCAAGCGACGTGCTCCACACGCGTTTTCTCAAACTCGGCAACGCGGCGGGCGCGATTGAGATTCTCGATCAACGTGCGCTCACCGAAGGCGCGAGCGCGGAGCACCCGCTGTTCAACGGCGTGCGCCAATTAACGCTCGCCGGACTCGCCGCCGAACCGCTGGCGGTGGAGTCCGCAGGCAAGACGACGATCACCGCCGCCCACATCAAGGGCGAGTTTCGCGGCGCACGCCTCGAACGCGCCGGGCGCACGCTGAGCATCATCTTGCCGCCACAGTCGAACTAAGATTCAGACCGCGCAGTTAAACTCCCGCCTTCCTTTGCGTATTTGTGTGAGAATAAGTTTCTCGCAGAGACGCAAAGAAAACATTGAGGAGACGTATAGATGAAGATCGCCATCGGCGCAGACCACGGCGGCTACCCGCTCAACGAACACATCATCGAAATCCTGCGCGCGGCAGGCCACGCGCTTGAAGACTTCGGCACGCACGACGGCACGCGTGCCGACGATTATCCCGATTACGCGTTGCAGGTGGGCGAGGCCGTGCGCGCGGGACGCGCCGAGTGCGGCATCATCATCTGCGGGAGCGGCGTCGGCGCGTCGGTCGCGGCAAACAAACTGCGCGGCGTGCGCGCTGCGCTTTGCGGCGACACTTACTCGGCGCATCAATCGCGCGAGCACGACGACTGCAACGTCCTCTGTCTTGGCGCACGCGTCGTCGGCGTCGAACTCGCCACGGAGATCGTGCGCTCCTTCGTCAACGCGCGCTTCACGGGCGAGGAACGCCACCGGCGGCGACTCGACAAAGTGCTCGACATCGAACGCCGCGAGTCGGGCGGCGGCTAACTAACGAGACTCACCTTTTGCCCGGCGCAATCACATGCCGCTCGACAAACTTTCTTACACGTCCGTGCAGTGGCTCGCCTTCGCCTTTCTCGCGCTCCACAATCTGGAAGAAGCTTTGACGATGCGCGCCTACTTTCCGCGCATCGCATCATGCTGCTCGTCGCGCTGCTGCTCCTGCTGCTCTCGATACGCCTCCTCTACGCCCTCGGCGCGTCCGTCGTCAAATAGGTTTCGAGTTTCAGGTTTCAGGTTTCAGGTTTGAACGGCTCTTACGTTCTTTAACTTGAAACCTGAAACCTGAAACTCGAAACCTATTTGACGACTTTGAGCGCGCCGGGGAGGACGCGAAATTCGAGCGGCGTGTGGCCGCGCACGTCGCCGTCGGCTTCGATGGCGAGGGCGTCCCCGTCGCTTAAATGTTCGATGCGGACGCGTGCGCCGCGCGAAATTGAAACGCGCGGGTTTTTGACGTGGCCGCCGCTGTGGATGCGCGCCATCTCGCGCATCAGCGCGGCGCGTGTGAGTTGGCTGGCGATGACGACATCGAGCAGCCCGTCGTCAACGCGCGCGTCGGGCGAGAACATCATGCCGCCGCCCGCGAACGGGCTGTTGACGACGGCCACCAGATTCGTCGCACACTCTATCGCCTCCGCGTCGTCCAACCGAACCGAGACGCGCCGCGCACGCCAACGCGCAAGCGAGGCCAGCGCGGCGAGAGCGAAACGCGCTTCGCCGGGAAGCCGCCGCGCCGAACTGCCTTGCGCCGCGACGCGCCCCGCCACCTCCGCGCCGATGCCGAGCGTCGCCGCGTTGAGACAGAAGAACGAACGACGCGCTCTGTCGTCGCCGATTGTTCCATGCAACACGTCAACGGCGCGTGTCGTCATTTCAGTCTCATGCTCGCGCCGGCTGTGCCGGATCAGACGTTCGAGCCAGCGTTCGAGCGAAGCGCGCCCGCCTTCAAGGCCGCGCGCGAAATCGTTGCCCGTGCCTGCGGGCAGAATGGCGAGCGCGGCTTCGGCGTTGATGCGCGCCGGAGTTGTCGCCGCAGTTGTCGCCGCGTTCGTGGTCGAAACGCCTTCCGTTTCGCGTGCAAAAAAACCAGACACTACTTCGCCGAGCGTGCCGTCGCCGCCGACGACGGCGATTGTCCGGTAGCCCGCGCCGAGAGCCTCGCGCGCCGCACGCTGCGCGTCGCCCGCCTCCTTCGCCTCGTGCGCACTGAATCGCACGCCGCTTGCTTTGAGCGCACGCTCGATCTGCTTCCACGCGGCGCGCGCGCGTGCGGCGTTATAATTAACGACCACGAATGTCTCGGCCTGTTCACTCATGCGGGGCAAAACATTAACCTGTAAATCGTGAATCGTAAATCGGGAACAGACGAACAATTCTCTGTGCCCTCTGTGTGCTCTCTGTGACTCTGTGGTGAATGTCTTTGAACAAGCCTTCACCACCGCAGACACAGAGCGCACAGAGGGGGCACAGAGAAGAGAAAGTTTTGTGCAATTGCAAATCGCTAGACGATTCACGATTCACGATTTACGATTCACCCATGCGTGCTATCAAGATCAAGGCTCCCGGCGGGGTTGAAGGGTTGGAGGTCGGCGAGGTGGAACAACCTCAGGCGACGGGCGACCGCGTGCGTGTGCGCGTGCACGCGGCGGCGTTGAATCGCGCCGACCTGTTGCAGCGACGCGGAATGTATCCTGCGCCGCCCGGCGTTCCGGCAGATATTCCGGGGTTGGAGTTTGCGGGCGAGGTCGAGGCGTTGGGGGCGAATGCGCACGCTTGGCGCACGGGCGCGCGCGTGTTCGGCATCACGGGCGGCGGAGCGCAGGCAGAGTACGTGGTCGTGCCGGAAAACACGCTCGCCGCCGTGCCCGACAACCTGACTTGGGAAGAGGCCGCCGCCGTGCCGGAGGCTTTCATCACCGCGCACGACGCGTTGTTCACGCAAGGCGAGTTGGCTTTGGGCGAGCGCGTCGTCGTACACGCCGCGGGGTCGGGCGTCGGGCTTGCCGCCGTCCAACTCGCACGCGCCGCCGGAGCGCAGACGCTCGGCACGGCGCGCACGCCTGACAAACTCGAACGCGCACGCGCCTACGGGCTAGACGAAGCGTGCGTCGTCTCTGACGACCCGCAGGCGTTCGCCGCAGCGGTGCGCGCTTGGACAAACGGCGCGGGCGTCTCGCTCATCCTCGATCTCGTCGGCGCGTCGTATCTTGCGGCGAATCTCGACGCGCTCGGTCTGCACGGTCGCCTGTTGCTCGTCGGCACGGTGGCCGGGGCGAGCGCGCCGCTCGACTTCCGGCAAGTGATGGGCAAACGACTCCGCATCACGGGCACGGTCTTGCGCGCACGCTCGACCGAGGAGAAGGCTCGCGCCACGCGCCTCTTCGCCGCACACGTCGTGCCGCTTCTTGCGCGCAACGCCGTCCGCCCCGTGATTGACAGCGTCTACGACCTCACAGACATCCGCGCCGCGCACCTTCGCCTCGAATCCAACGAAACCTTCGGCAAAGTAGTTATCAAAGTGTCGGGTGACAGGTGACGATTGACGAGAGAAGAAAGTAAATCGTCAATCGTGAATATGAAAACTAAGTCTTCTTCCATTAACGATTGACGATTCCCGATTCGCGGCTTTTTTTAACTCGTTACCTGTCACTCGTCACTTGTCACTGTTCTTGGCACTTGTCACTGTCGTTACCTTTGTGCGATGATTCAACATTATAAGCGAAGCATAATGCAGAGCATTAGTCGTCAGATGTTTGGAGGGAACACCCGAAGTGAAAGCGGAGTTAGCACAGTTAATTGCTTTGCAGCACACAGACACAAATATACGCAGGCTACAAGCCGAGTTGAACGCCATTCCACAGAGGCGCGCTGAGATCGAAAAAGAATTCGAGCAGCGCGCCTTTGAATTTCGTGCCATCGAAACACGCCGCGATGCCGCGCGCACCGAACGCACGCGCCTCGAAACCGAGATCGCCGAGACGCGCACGAAGGCCGAGCACGCCGACCGCGCCTTGATGTCTTCCACGAATGAGAAGGAATACGCCGCCGCCATACGCGAAGCCGACGCCGCGCGCAAGCATATCTCCGAACTCGAAACCAAGGTGCTCGAACAGATGGAAGCCTTCGAAGCGGCGGACAAGGAGATCGGCGAGCACGAACCGCGTATCGCCGCCATGCGCGCCGAGACGGAAGAGAAACTCACAGCCTTCGAAGAACAGACGCGCACGCAGGCCGAACAACTCACGACCT
>DASYMM010000609.1:0-5798 GCA_036009085.1 Pyrinomonadaceae bacterium
AAGCCACGCGGCGGTTGCGTGAGACGTTTGCCTTATGTACGGCAGACTGACAACCTGCCGCCGGTGCTTGTGCGTGCTGTGTGCGCGGCAGGCTGTCAGCCTGCCGTACATTCAAGCTCTAACGGTCGGGGTTGCCGAAGCGCAGTTGTAATTGCTTTATCACTTCTTTAAGTCGGCAGGCCGTCGCATCAGCCACGCCGGACAGACGCGCAGGATGAATAAAAGGCACTCGCTTGAGTGCCTTTTATTCATCCATAGCTTGGGCGTCGTTCGTTCTTGCCGCTTAGTTTCGCCGTCCCATCTTGACGGGTATCTCGATGCGTTGGCCTTCGCGATAGACGATGAGCTTGATGGTGCTGGCGGGCTTGGCTAAGGCGATGTAGCCGCCGAGACCTTCGGCGGTGCGCACGGGTTTACCGTCGAACTCCGTGACGATGTCGCCCTCTTGGAGACCGGCCAGATCGGCGGGGCGGTTGTCGTAAACCTCACCCACGCGCACGCCATGAAGCTTCGTCCCTGCCACCGCCACGCGTTCCGTATCGTCAATGCCGAGCAGTCCGCGCTCGCGCGGCATGTGCACGTCTAGATCGTAATCCTTGTTTGACATGGTCGTCAGTTGCGTGGTCTGCGTCTCGCCGTCGCGCAGGTAGACGACTTCGACCGTCTTGCCGATGGGCGTCTCGCTGATCGCTTCTCTCAGTGAGTCTTCGTCGTTAATAGCTTTTCCGTCAAACTTGGTGATGATGTCGCCGTCCATGAGCTTGGCTTGTTCGGCGGGGCTGCCGGGCAGAGCCTCTTCGAGGAGCGCGCCCGCGTTGCCCTCCGTGTCGCTGAACTCGGACACGCCGACGAACGAATGCGGCGGCTCCGGCGGCGGCTGAAGCCGTGCGACGCCCGCACGCGCCGCATCCCGGATCGCCCGAAACGCAAACTGCCCGCCCACTATCAACACCAACATGAACGCGATCAACAAAAACATCCACGTCCATTTTTTGCCGCGCTTCGGTTTCCACGTCGGAGCGGCAGGTGCCATAGGCGGCTGCGTAATCAAAGTCGTCTGCGCGCCCGCCGCGCCGGTCATTGCCTGATCGCCCTGCGGCAGGCCGGACATGCCCGCCATGCGGTCGAAACGAACTGTCTCCACGTATTCGGCCATGCCTTCGCCGAGACGATAACCGCACATGCGGCAAAAACGCATCCCGTCTACGAGCGCCGCGCCGCAACTCGGGCAGAGTTCCGGCTGCGCGTCTGCTGTCGCGGCGGTCTCTTTTTGGGCGCGTTGTGCTTCGGTTCCCATAAACAATCACCTGTGTTGTGGCTTGAGGGTGGACGCTTTCAGGCGTCTGATCCATTTTTTCGCGTCGTGAATTATACGACAAGTGGCGCACCCCGGTTGCACATTCATGCGCGCGCAGCATAAACTTTTCCGCGCACACTCTAATGACAGCAGACCGGGACGCGGCCAGAGAGAAGCGGACGGGAAACTGTTTCAACGAAAGAAAGAGGCGACCCGACGTGGAAGTAGTTAAAGCCCTCGCTGCTTTGCAGCCGCTCTATGGCAAAGACAACATCGAGATCATCACAGAGGACGGGACGCGCGTGCGCGGCCTCGTCAAGAGCATGAAGACGACGCAAGCTCTCACGAAACCAAGCGTCAAAATCCAACGCGCCGACGGCGAGATCGTCAAGATCACTTTCGACACCATCACGGAGATCGTGGATCACAACCCGGCGGAAAGCGTGCGTTGACGGCTGAACATTATTTGCAGGCTGAACGTTATTTTACGCACGCGCGCCGCACGTCAACCGGCTTCTCTTCCCGAAATAGCCTTTTCGTCGTGGTTCGTTTATAAGGTATGATATTTTTCACGCGCGGGTGGTCGCGGTAAAAGAAGAAGCGTCCGGCGCGCAAGGCATTATGCAGAAAACTTCCAACATCACGATTCAGGAATTCGGCGGGCGCGTGGCGAGCGTCTGGGAGGGCTTGCGCCCTTCGACGCGCAGCCTTTTGGAGCGTGCGCTGGTTTCCCCCGCTCCCGTCTCCATGCGCGCGACAAGCGCGCCTTACGACGCGCGCTCGGAATGGGAACTGAGCCGCCTGCTCGCCGCGCTCGACGAACGCGCGAAAGAGGCGGGCGCACGCATCCTGAGCCACGAAGAGGAACGCGAACTCAGGCGCATGGCCGAAACCTGCGCGCACGTGTTGCACGTCGAAGCGCGCTCGGCGGAAGTCTTCGCGCAACTCTTGGAGCGCGCTTTGAGCGTGCACGACTACGCGCGCGTGGACGTGCTGGCAGACACTTTCAGCGCGCGGCTGGCTTCGAGCGAGATGTGCGAACTCGCGCGCCATCCGAACCCGAGCGTGCGCGCACTCGCGCACGAAGCTCTCGCGCAATCGCCGACGGGCGTGCTCGTCGAACTGCTCGGCGACCCGGTTGACTCCGGCGTGGCGCGAAACGCGCTCGAACTTCAAGCCGACGAATACGGCTCGGAAGAAGCGCGCTGGGTCGTCAGCGCACTCGAACGCGCCGACGCCAGCGAAGAGGAAGCATAAGCAAAGCCGCTCCAAGTTGAGCGGCTTTTCACTTAGTCTCGAAGTTGAACGGCTTTTCACCAGTTCAAGTCAGGCCGCGTCCGCACACCTAAAACTCATGCGTAAATTAAAACTCTTTCTGTTGCAGTTATCGCTCCTGCTCGGCTGCTGTTCGCACTCCTTCGCGCAGGGTTTCCCGTGGGCTGATTTCAAGCCGCGCACTTTGAAGGAAATAGTCGCGCTCGACGCCCGCGAGATCAAGCAATCCGAGAAGCGAAACAGCATCATTCTCCACGCAGACATGCTGCTCTCTGTGGTGCGTGTGAAGTACACCGGAAAGAGCCGTCCTGTCTCCAAAACAAAAAAAGAATTACTAGCAAATTGGGCGCAAACCTTTACGGGCAATGGCGAACAATACGCGGCGATGTATGAAGAAGACCTGCTATTTACGGAGGACGGCGTGGAGTACTGGCTGCCGGTGCAAAAGAAAGTGATCCCGCATTTCACGAAAGAACTGAAAGAGGGCGACGAGGTTGATCTCTATCTCGTGCGCGCGGGCGGGGTGTGCGTTAAAAAGGTGTGTGACTGGTTCTTTCTGGTCGAGGAATTCCAGAAGCCGGAACCGGGTAAGGTCAACTGACGGCGAAGTATCAAAGCCCCGAAGGGGCGTGATGCGATAGCCTGTGGCAACGCCACAGGCAACTAGCCGTCATCATCAGCCCAAGCCCTGACAGGGCGAAATAATCTATGTCGCCCTGTCAGGGCTTCTCATCATTGGCACTAAGTGACCCGGCGTAGCGCGCCGGGCTTTTACATGTTGTCCCTACGGGACTTTTCAAACTGCTTCTAAAGTTACTGCTTGCCGCCGACCTTATTCCCACTGTCCGCACTTCAATTCCACGATATACGCGCCGAGTTCGTTATGCGCCCGCCGCGTGTAAGTGAAGGCACGCGTGAGCGCAGCCGTTCCAGCCAAACGCCGCTCGTCCAAGTCTTGCATCTCATCGGGTTTCGGCGGCGGCGCAAGCCCGCAGATCAATTGAATGAGCGCATTAATCATGTCGCCATCATCGTAGCGGGTGAACGCGTCTACCAACTCAGACGCTCTCTCTTCTGTAATAGGTAAGGTTGACCAACGCCTGAACGGTTCATCGAAATCCGGCTCTCGTCGCGGGCGAGCGGGTGCTCTCGCCGTGCTATTATCTTTTCGCATCAGTATCTCCTTGAACAAGTCATACTGGTGTAGAGGGCTTACCAAGACTGCGATCTTCGGTAAGTCCTCGCCTGTTAACGCACTTTCATTTTCAGCAGCGAGCATTCTACGTCTTAGCGTAAAATTGGTCAAGCCCTATTTCGTGTTGACGTAAAATTGCCAGTCATTTACTTTTTAATTTATGGATGAGCTTTTAACCACAGCGGACGTAGCGAAGAAGTTAGGGTTAACGGTGCGTGCCGTACAGAAAATGATTGAAGCAGGCAGGTTGCAGGCCAAGCGGGTTGGACGTGATTACATTATCAGCGCAGCCTCGCTCAATAACATTGAGAGAAAAAGTCGCGCGGGCAGACCTCCGAAGACTAAAGTGGAGGCAGGTTCAGAAGCAGGTAAAAAGCGCAAGAAGCTGAATGGCTAAGACCTTGACCACACAAGAAGCCGCCAAGAGGTTAGGCATCTCCGCTATTCGCGTGCGCCAATTAATCGGTGCGGGACGGTTGCCTGCGGAAAAGTTCGGACGTGATTACATGATCAAGGAAGAAGACTTAGAGTTAGTCGCAGACCGCAAACCCGGTAGACCGACGAAGGCTAAAGCAGAGACAGCTTCAAAGGCGAGTAAGAAGAGAAGGAAGAGATAGCTGATACTAAACTGCCCCGATCCAATGATCACGCCGCAGAACTTTGCAGTTCGCCTATCTCGCGTAGGCGTGCCACCACCTGTTCGATCAGCCAGTTTGGCGTCGAGGCTCCGGCGGTGACGCCGACGCGCTCCACGCCGCGCAAATCTGCGGCGTCAATTTCTTCCGGCGTCTCAATCAGAAAACTTCGCTCGCAACCCTCCTTGCAGACCGAGAGCAGTTTCAAGCTGTTCGAAGAATGTTTGCCGCCGATGACGTAGAAGGCTTCGACGTGCGTGGCGAGCGCGCGGGCGGCGTCCTGCCGGTCGCGCGTGGCCGAGCAGATGGTGTTGACGATCTGCGGCTCGCTGTCCGCTTTGGCGCGCACGGCTTCGGCGGCTTCGAGAAACGTGCTGAGTTTGATCGTCGTCTGCGAGACGACGAGCGGCGCGTGCAGCGCGGGCAACCCTGCCACCTCGCTCGCGTCGCGGACGACGTGCGAATTCTCAGGCGCGTAGCCGACGACGCCGATCATCTCCGGGTGATCCGGGTTGCCGACGACAACCACGTCGCGCCCCTCGGCGGCGGCGCGCTCCGCCAGCTTCTGCACTTTCGTCACGAACGGGCACGTCGCATCAACCACGTGCGACGCACGCGCTTCGAGTTCGCGCTGCACCTGCGGCGTGACGCCGTGCGCGCGAATGACGGCGGTGATCTCGCCTTCCACGTCGGCGGGCGCGTCAATCGTCGCGACGCCGTGCGATTCGAGGCGCTGAATCTCCTGCGTGTTGTGAATGAGCGGCCCCAGTGTGCGGACGGTTGCGCCCTGCGCGAGCGCGTCCTCCACCATCTCCACGGCGCGCTCCACGCCGAAACAGAACCCGTACTCCTCGGCCAGCAAAACCTGCATGCGTGTTCCCTTTAACTTATTTTTTAGCCCATGCCCTCAGGCGGCGGGGGCGTGGTCGCCTGCGTTTCGGGCGGACGATTATAACGCTGCTGCCACTCTTCGCGCAGGCGGTCGCCGCCCGTTAGGGCTTCGTCAATCCAACCCATCTTCTTCTCGGCGATCCAGCGCACGCCGCCGAGGAGGTTCTTTTCAAACTCCGCGACCTTGTAAGCCACGTCGCGCGGCAGAATGGCGTAAGACGCATCGCTCAGAAAACGCAGCGCGTCGCAGAGCGTGTCGCCGGTGTGGTAGCGTGATTTGTTTGCTTCTTCCATAATTTAAAACCAACTCCTTCCCACCGTCATACGGCAAAACCGCCGCGCGCGTTCCAACAAGAGATACTAGCACAGCGCGCCACGTTTCGCGGTTGCTTCTCAGGGCTTCGACGGGGGCGGCGGCCTGATGCCCGTGTACTGCGCGGACGCGATGCGCCATTTGCCGCGCGTCTTGCGGCAGACGAAGGTGCAGCGCAGGGCGCGGCTCATG
>DASYMM010000610.1:0-6058 GCA_036009085.1 Pyrinomonadaceae bacterium
TTTCCGGAAACTCGCGTAAGGAGCTTCGACACGCAGTGTCAGCACCCTTTCACCCTCCGTTCCGTCCGACGCCCACGAACTCCGCGCCCAGAGCAGCGATTCTCCGACGCGCCTCATCCGCCGCTGCCTTAACGCCTGGGAATATAGTCACACCAAGTTCCTGGAGTCGCGCACCTTCGGATGTCCCGGCCAGTTCCCCGCCGACGATTAACTCGACAGCGGGTATGTCGCCGCCCTCAACTCGCCTGATTAACCGCTCGACCGTATAGCTACGACTCTCCTCGTCATGCTCGAAGCAGTTCTGAATTCTCGACGAGTGAGCGTTCGTCACGCGCAGCACGATTGACGCGGGCGAGAAGTCGTAGGCGAAACGCGCGTGATTGCCGGCGACCGGTGGCGGATCGATGACCGCGTTAACCAGATGCCCTACATTCTCTTTCTTCACCACATCATCCAGGTTCAGGCCGAACGAATACTGGTATTCGGTGGTGTGCATTTCCGCGTTATACAGCGACAGTTTGCCCTTGACCTTCTCACCGCTCACGGCATTGAACGACAGCTCTCCGCGATACGGGCGCAAGCTGACCGCGCGACCCACCGCAAGCGGGCTGGGGCGCTTGGTTGTTTTGCCCTTCGCTCTGGGCTTCTTCGCGCCTTTCACCGGCTTCTCTACTTCGACCGCTTCCGCCGCTTCTGCGGCCTCTTCGCCCTCTTTCTCGACCTGCGCGGCCGCAGCGTCCATAAAGCCCATAAGATCGTCGTCTATGAACACATCGCCATTCGCCGGGCTCCATTTGACTCTCTTCTCATCCTCGTAATCGAGACGACCCGCCTCCTGGTCATAGGTGCGATTGACGTTCAGGTTCTCAAGTTGAAAGCGGTAACGCAGCGCGAAGCGGATCGCCTCTGCGGAAACGCTCGTGTGCAGATCGTCCTGATGAAAAACTTTCTGAAGCGTCGTCGTGTTACCGATGTTGTCGCCGCGATTGTTGGCCGCGACAGCCTCACTCGTGAGGATCGTCCCGTATAAGTAATTGGTCGCCATGATCAATTAGCTCCTCCTGTGTTGGCTTTAGCCTCATCGCCCGCGTAGCTTACTAGCGCGAAGAGACAGAGATTCTGAAACCGTTCAAAGTTGCGCTGGTTGAAGATGAAATTGCGAATGCGTACACCCTCTTCACGCAAGGTGGGGAGAGCGGCACCTTTGGTCGCGTCGGCGCAGAAGCGCAGAAACCAACTGGCCAGCGCGTCTGCAGTCTTAGTGCGGAGGATCGCGTTTCGCATCCTCTCGCGTTCTACCTCGACGAGCCGTTCAAAGCTCAACCCTTCGCGCCGAGCACGCTCGCCCATCGCGCCCATTGTTAATCGCCACGCTTCCTGAAACGCGCGGATGATCGTCTGATCATCCGCGTCCTTAACTGATTCTTTCATCGCTCTGAGTCCTCTCTGGAAGTATCGCAAGCGGTCGAAATCTTTCTTATCGCCGACTAGTGCCTTGAAGCCTGCGCACCAATGGCGTTCCGCGGCGAGGTTCGCTGCCACCAGCTCCGGGAGCGGGCTCGCCGGCACAGCGTAAGCTTCTCCTTTCTTCGACTTGATGATCTTGCTGCCGCTGAGATAGGTATTCGCAGCGCGAAAAACGTTAAGCTCAAGGTAGTCACCCCTGAGCTTGGCGATGATGCTGCGATTTACCTGATTAGCGTCCCAAGCAACCTTGCCCATCGCTACCGCGAGACAGCCGGCGACGCTACGCTCACCCGACACTTCATCGGCCTGCATATCGATCAGGAATTTCAATGCTGCCTCTTCCGCCCCGCCGACCACGCGACCCAAGTAAGTGTTGGTAAACCGCCTCAGGCCCTGGCCGGCAACAGCAATGTTCTCCAAATCTCTAGTGAAAGCGACGAGGTCACGCACGTCGGGAACTATGACACACGCCTGCGCCTTCTCCCGAAAGGTGCGCGGGCGCAGAAGAAAGATCGCGCAACCGACCATGAGAAACATCAGTAGCAACACCTCCTCCGACGGCGCCTGCAACTCAAGCGCACCGCTCATGGCGCCCGGCACTACTGACTGTGGGATAGAGGCAACCGGTGGCACGCTTCCTTTCAGCTTCTCGTCTAGCAAGCCTGTGCCTTGCGCCTTCTGGTGAGCGTAGCTGTTGATCGCCTTGTAGGTGAAAATGCTACCGCTGTCTTCATCGGCCGTCTTCAACTCGAAACGGCGTGCCACTTTCTCGCCGGGGCGCATCTTGGGGTGCTGGAGGAATGTTGCCGCGATCCCGTTGTGGACCGCCAGCCGCAAATCTTCCCGAGCCGCTTTGAAGTGTTGCCCGGGAAGGTCAATCAGCTTGTCCTCCGTCAGCCTAAAAGAGGCATCAAGAATGCGGCGCACGGCCTCCTGATCGGTCAACGCCTCAGCCCACGACAAGCGCACTTCATCGCGTCGCAGGTCAGTCTTGATGCCGTCCGGCGGCTTGGCACCCCAAGCGTGGATCGTAGCCGCGAGGCCACCGAGTGCAGCACGGTGGTAAATGGTGTAATTCGGATTGTCCAGCCGGTAAATCAACGGGTTCGGCAATCTGTAAGTCATTTTCTGCTTCGCCATCTCGCCCCCGTCCCTTCCTGCGTCTGCTCGTCATAGTCGTAGCTCACCGCCCCGCGGGGCGCGACGCGCAGGCCACCTACAGTGCGCTCCCATTTCAACACTTCTTCTTTGATCGGGATCGCTACTTCGTAGCGGCGCAGCCAGTCGCGCGTCGGCTCGCCCTTTGAGTTTCGCTCGTCGCAGTTGAGTAAGTCCTCTTCGAGGATCACGCTGATCGTATAGCCCTCGCCCCGCGTGAGTCCGGGCCGAGTCTCCCAAAGTCCGGAGAAGAAGAGTGCCGCCTTTTCCGCCGCCGCGAAATCAAACTCTTGCGCGTCGTCGAGTTGCGCGAAAGCCTCGGACAGGTCGCGCTGAGACAAGGGACGCTCAAGCGAGCCTAAAGCTTCCAGCCAGCGGGAGGCCGCATCTAGCTCTTCCGGCTTATACGGCTTCTCGACGTTTGGCTCGCGCGGCTGGAGGGCACAAATCAGCGCCAGCTTCGGCGGTCGCTTGTCCGGCGGGTCACTGGGCAAGGCGCGACGGTTGAGCCTACCCATGCGCTGGATCAGCGCGGGCGTAGGCGCAATGTCCGTGACGAGCAGGTCAGCGGAGAGATCAAGGGACATCTCCGCCACTTGCGTAGCGACAAGGATGGCCGCCCGTTTCGTGCCCTCGTTGTCATCAACCTTGAAGCCATCGATAACGCGTCGGTGACGCACCGCCCGATCCTTGTACCTGAGACGCGAGTGATAGACGTTCACCGTCGCCTCAGGGAACCGGGCGCGGCATTCACGGTAAGTGTCGTTCGCCCACTCGACGCGATTTCGCACCCACAGGACTTTGCCCCCTGCCGCTACGCAATCCTCTACGCTCCTCCAAACTTCTGCCTGCGAGGTGATAATCTTGACGACGTAACGCTCCAAATCCTCAAACTCCTGCGGCCCGGGTATGGGATTTAGATCGGGACGCACGCTTTGAAGTGCGCGCAACCGTCGTTCCGGCAGCGACGCCGTCATCAGCAGTACCGGTAGCTGTGGGAAATTCTTGAGGAACACAAGCAGGTGTCCGAACATCTGTTCGTCGAACGCATGGATTTCGTCAAAGACGATGACGCCACTCATGATCGCGGGCAGACTGTAAATCGCGCGGCGCGCGTTCGACATCAGCCCCAACACCGTGTCGGCAGTCGTCACCACGAGTGGCGTACTCCACAGCGCGAGTGACTCTATCTTGTCGCGCTCGGCACTCAACGTTGCCTGTGCCTGCGCAGCCGGGTCACGTTCACTTTCTTTCGCATCTTCCTGCGGTGCGGTCTCAGCGATAGCCCGCAAATCTACACTTGAGCGCGAGTGCGTCAGGCTCTTGAAGGCGGGGTCGATGCCCGATTCGAGCGCGTAATCTTTGAAATGCTCGGTGGTTGTTCCAGTCGTCGGCAGGCAGAAGAAGAGGCGGAAATTAAGCCGCCCCTCTTGCAGAAATCTCTGACACCACGAGTGCGCCCACATATAAGCAGCTAGACTTTTGCCTGAGCCGCAGCCTGCCTGCGCGAGAGTGAGGCGTGACGCTGACTCTGCCACTGCCCGCTGAAACTCGCGCGGCTCGAAGCCCGGCGGCAGGCTCGTCTCGTCATTGGCGGATGAATCGCAAGACGAGCGATTCCAGGCCCACCTGCTGATTAGTTGTGACAGGGCATCAGGCGCGAGTCCGATGCCAAGGTTTCCGGCGACATACTCGCGAAGTGAATAACTACGCGCCGATTGCCCGCGCGCCGCGACAGCGCTCGCCGCTACGTCAGCGGCGATGCCGAACGCTTTGACAAGTGCTAATAGGCGCCGGTTACCATCATCTGCATAGGCGGCTTCGAGGCCCTCGAAATCGCGTTGCAAATCTCGGATCACGTCACGCGCCGCTAAGTCACCATCCTCTCTCTGCGTCAGCGCGACCACCAAGTTACGCTTAAAAAGCGGCGGCTCATCTTTGAGCTGTAAGTCAATGCGCATCTCACGCAGAATTGTCGAAAAATCGTCGTGCGCGACGTGAACAGTCAGCGGTAATATGCCTTGTTCAGGCTTCGTGTACTTGTCGAACTTTCGGTGATGCCCCATCGCGCCCCACACTGCGAACAGCAATACCTCCTCCGGCAAAGACGACGACAGCCATGTGCGAAAGGGCTGCTCCTCCAGCAGCATCAGCATCCCGGAAATCGCCTCATGCCGCACCAACTGCCTGATCTCGCTCGCGCCTCTCACCATCTCTTGAAAGTGGCTGCTCGCCTTACCCAAGTCCTGCATCCAGCCGTTGGCTTTGAGAGCTAGTTTGAACCGTTCAAATGCGTCGGCTTCAAGGCCAGCGTTGCGTAGAGCAACACGCCCCACCGACTCGGCCAGAGCATCACAAGCCGACGCCACGTCGCGGCTGTGCTGCGTCAGCAGCGCGTAATCAGGCGGCGCGTTAGGGTAATCCGCGAGCCTGTAAGACTTGGCAAGCAGTCGTTCTGTCATAGATTACGCTCCCGCTCGCACAATTGGGCGATGGGGTTGAACATTCCGCAGCCCATCGCCCGGCGGCCACCGATGCCGGCTGTTTGCAGCTTGAGCGAGTCGTCATCGCTAAGGTCATGCGCCGCGAGGGAGAAGCCGACGACGTGTTTCCCATGAATCCGGATGACGCGGCGGCGGAAGCGGTCTTGATCGTCGAGGGGGAGTTCGAGCGTGGCGTTGATGCCGAGGGCGTAGAGTTGGCGGCGTGCGGCGTCGAGGAAGGGTTCGGGTTCGGTGAATTTCTTGATCGTGACGCATCGCGCGTAGAGCAAGGGGGCGGGTTGGAGCGGACGCGCGGAGGGAATGCCGAGATGCAGCGGGTGGCCGGCGATGTCTAGGCGCTTTCCGGCGAGGGGGAGCACGACGGCGTAGCGGTCGGCGGGTATGCGGAGGCGTAGTTGCGCGCCGCGCGTCGGAAGTACGATGACCCCTTCGCGCCAAGGGACGCCGCTGAGGAGTTCCAGCCCGAGCCACGGCGCGCCGTGGAGCGCGGGCAGTTGTCGTGTGATAGCTGAGTAGAGTGCGTAGCCGTGGTCGGCGGGGAGTTGACGCCCCTGCACGGGAAAGTGGACAACGACCGTGGGTACCGTCTCGGCTGCGGGAGCGGCCGGGGTGGTCTCTTTCTGCATATTAGTCCTCACTATGATCTTTCAGTGCGCACGTGAGGCGCTCGCGGATTAAGCGGCGCAGGGCCGTTTGGCGCTCGGCACGGGCATGGCCGGCGTAGGCGAGGCAGAAGCGCGCGACGGCGTCGAGGCCGTTGCGACCGACGGGAAAGGTGAGGCGCAATGAGCCGTCGGGCAGATCCTCGCGCCGCTCGTTAGGGTGAAAGGTCTGGCGCTCGCGCATCCACCGCGCTTGATAAGCGTCGAATATTATTTCGACCGTGGTTGAGCGACCGCCGCGCATCATGTAGAAGCCACGCCGTAGGT
>DASYMM010000611.1:0-7135 GCA_036009085.1 Pyrinomonadaceae bacterium
ATGTTCGAGGACGGGGAAGACGTGTTCCTTCCACTCGCTCGTGTAGGTCGGGTGATAAAGCTCCCAACGCATCGTCTCCGGCGAACGCATGATCGCGCCGTGCTCCGCAGCGAGCCACAGGCCGGGAACCGCGCCGAACCAGTTTTCCAGATCGGCGCGCGACCGGCCGGAGATGACCGCAATCGCCGTCGCCGGGTCGGCTGCGAGTTGGCCGAGCAGTGCAATCAATTCGGCGGGCGGCACGGCGTCCTGCGGGCGGTTGACGTAAGGCACGAGCGTCCCGTCGTAGTCGAGCAGGAGACGACGACGCGCGGATTGTTGAAACGCCGCGACCGCAGCTTCGACGGGCAACGCCTGCGGCTTCTCCAAAAACTTGGCGGCGCGCGCTCCTTCTGCGGCCTCGCGCAAGTTGGAGAGGAAACGGTCGCTCCACGCAAACACGTTGTTGCGCAAGACGCGTTTGTGCAGGGCGGCCATGCGTTCGCGTCGTAAGTCTTCGGGCAAGGTGAGCGCGCGTTCGATAACCTGCGCGGTGCGTTCCTCGTCATAAGGATTGACGAGGAACGCTTCGCCCATCTCCGTCGCCGCGCCCGCAAACTCGCTCAAGACGAGCACGCCCGCGCCATGCTGCTGGCACGCGACGTATTCTTTGGCGACCAGGTTCAGACCGTCGCGCAAAGGCGTGACCCACGCGAGGTCTGCGACGGCGTAGAGCGCGGCGAGTTCCGAGCGCGGGATGCCGCGACGGATATACGTGATGGGCGTCCAGTCGGGCGTCGAATATTCGCCGTTGATCTTGCCGACGAGTTCGTCCACCTCATGCCGCAACTCCTTGTACATAGGGATCACTTCGCGCGAAGGCACGGCCACCTGAATCAGTAGCACCTTGCCGCGAAGCTCCGGCGCATACTTGAGCAGGCGGCGAAACGTGCGTAGTCGTTCGGGGATGCCTTTCGTGTAGTCGAGGCGGTCAACGCCGAGGAGCACGCGTCGCCCACGGAAGCGTTCGCGCAGTTCGCCCAGACGTTTGATCGTCTCCTCATCGCGATCCAGAAGTTCGGTAAACTCTGCGGGCGCAATGCCGATGGGCAGGGCATCGAGACGCACGGAACGACCGCCGACTTCGAGCGCGTCCATGCGACTGTCGAGGCCGAGGATGCGCAGGGCGGAAGCGCGAAAGTGTTGCAGGTAGCCGTAGGTGTGGAAGGCCAGATAGTCTGCGCCGAGCAAGCCTTGCAAAAGTTCCTCGCGTCGCGGGAGCAGGCGAAAGATCGGCGAAGAGGGAAAGGGGATGTGCAGGAAGAAACCTATCTGCGCCGCGGGCACGGCTTCGCGCAGCATTTGCGGCAGCAGCATCAACTGGTAATCGTGCACCCAGACGGTGTCGTCGGGTTGCAGGTGTTCGAGCACCACGTCGCAAAATCGCCGGTTGGCCTCGACGTAAGCCTGCCAGTGTCTCGGCTTGAAATTCAAGAGCGAGGGGAACTGGTGAAACAGCGGCCAGAGCGTCTGGTTGGAATAACCTTCGTAGAAACCTTCGGCGATCTCCTGCGGAAAATCTACTGCGAAATAACGCTCGCGCTCAGCCCAACGCTTGAGCGTCTTTTGCCGCCGCTCGTCCGTGGGGTCGGAAGAATCGCCCGGCCAACCGACCCAGATGCCTCCGGTGCGACGCAGTATCGGCCCCATCGCCGTCGCCAAACCGCCCGTGCTCCGCTCCGTGCGCCACCCGTCGCCCGAACGCTTCAAAGTGAACGGCAGACGGTTTGAGACGACAACCAGCCGCCCTGTTTTCTCCTGTTCGCTAACCATTTGAATAACCCCCCGTGTACGAATTGATGTGCGGTCAGTCTGCGACGCTCCAATCCAGATATGGTCTGGAAATTTTTATGATCTCATCGTTCGGATGTTCGTCGTGCCGTTGCCCCGCATCCCCGAACGGTCTGAACTCGACGTCAACTTTAATATAAGGGCACTCGCGGTAAGCGTATGTCCGTTGGACGCGCGTGGAAAGACCGCCCTCCTCGCCGAAGACTCGCAACAGGTCTGCCCGCGTCGCGCCGACTTTGACCGTCTGCATCTCCTTCAAACTCTTCGCCACCCACTCGCTGTGCTTCAAGGCTTCTTCGCGCCCGTCCCTCTTCTCCTGAGCCGCGAAGACTGAAAAGGCGACGACGAGGGCGAACGCGGCGACCGCCGACACGAGCACGGATGTCTTTCTCATAGCGAACCTCACTTGCTTCTTAAACGCTGCTACGGTCGAAGCAGAAACCAGTAGAAGCCGAAGGGCGCGAGCGCGAGTTGGTACGGGCGTTCGTCAATCTGCGGAAACGGCGTCTTGCCGAGCATCTCGACGGGCGTGCGTCCGGCGTAGGCCGTGAGATCGAGTTCGACAGGCTGCGCCACCTGCGAGAGATTGAAGACGCACAAGACCGTCTCGCCCTCGTGCTCGCGCGTGAAGGCGAAAATCTTCCGGTTCTCCGGCTTCACGAACTCCATCCGCCCGCGCCCGAACACGTGATGCTCCTTGCGCAAGTGAATCATCAGCCGCATCCAGTTCAACAAAGACGAATCGTAACGCTGCTGCGCCTCGACGTTCACCGATTGATAGCCATAGACGGGATTGCTAATCAGCGGAAAATAGAGCCGCTCGAAATCGGCGCGCGAAAATCCCGCGTTGCGATCCGCAGACCATTGCATCGGCGTGCGCACGCCGTCGCGGTCGCCCAGATAGATGTTGTCGCCCATCCCGATCTCGTCGCCGTAGTAGAGAAACGGCGAGCCGGGCAGACTCAGCAGCATCCCGTGCAGCAACTCAATCCGGCGACGACTGTTATCGAGCAGAGGCGCGAGGCGGCGACGAATGCCGACGTTCAGACGCATCCGCCTGTCCTTCGCGTATTCGTTGTAGAGATAATCCCGTTCCTCGTCCGTCACCATCTCCAAAGTCAGTTCGTCGTGATTGCGCAGAAACATTCCCCACTGGCAGTTTTCAGGAATGTCGGGCGTGCGCTCCAAAATCTCCACGATTGGTCGGCGGTCTTCCTGACGTAATGCCATAAAGAGACGCGGCATGATCGGGAAGTGGTAGTTCATGTGAAACTCGTCGCCGTCGCCGAAATACTCCACCACGTCCTCCGGCCACTGGTTCGCTTCGCCGAGCAACAGCCTGTCCGGGTAGTTCGCCTCCACGTGCGCGCGCAACTCTTTTAAGACCGCATGCGTCTCCGGCAAGTTTTCACAGTTCGTCCCCTCGCGTTCGATGAGATACGGCACGGCATCAACGCGAAAACCGTCTATGCCGAGATCGAGCCAGAAGGAGACCACGTCGAGCAGAGCCTGTCGAACTTCCGGGTTGTCGTAATTGAGATCGGGCTGGTGACTAAAGAAGCGATGCCAGTAGAACGCCCCGGCCTCTTCGTCCCAAGTCCAGTTCGAGTGCTCCGTGTCTGTGAAGATGATGCGCGCTTCCCGGTACTTGTGCGGGTCGTCGCTCCACACATACCAATCGCGCTTCGGCGACGCGGGCGAACGCCGCGCCTCCTGAAACCAGGCGTGCGTGTCCGAGGTGTGATTGACGACGAGGTCTGTGATCACGCGTATGCCGCGCGCGTGCGCCGCCGCAAGAAACGCCTCGAAGTCTTCGAGCGTGCCGTATTCGGGCAGCATCGCGTAGAAGTCCGCGATGTCGTAGCCGCCGTCGCGCAGAGGGGAAGCGTACATCGGAAGCAGCCAGATGCAATCTATGCCGAGCCATTCGAGATAATCGAGTTTCTCCGTCAGCCCCCGAAAATCGCCGATGCCGTCGGCGTTAGAATCATAGAAGCCGCGCACATAGATTTCATAAAACACGGCATCCTTAAACCACAGCGGATCATTACGTAGCTTCGCTTCACCCGACATCACTTTCGTCAGCCTTCCTACGAACCGAATTTTTAACAACTTGATTTACGCTATGCCGTGAAAGATAGCCCCTCTCTCACGCGCAATGCAAGACACGCGACGACTAACGCGCTCGGCTTTTACCTCTTTCAATCGCCGCATTAATCAGATTCAAAGGTTCGTCTTGTGGCTTCAACTCACCCGCTAAAGATAAGACATATAGTTTAAGCGCCGCCTTGTGTGCATCGGTATAGAGATACATCACATCAATTCCATTTGATAAAATCCCACTGGCTCTTCTCACGCCAGCAGAACCCGCTATTAATTTCCTTCCTGAGAATAAATAACAAACGCGCTAAACACTCGACGGCAGCAGTATCTTTACACAATTCAGGTTCGAGAATAGCAAGCCACGCTTCATCTGCTAATAAGTCATCCTTGCTGCGAATTGCTTTAGTAGGTTTTTTCAAAAGATACGCTCTCAATTTTATTAACTTTGTAAACAGTGTGAGTTTGGATGTTAACAACGATGTAAATTTTTATCAATGGGAAAATGGGGAAAAGTGGGGAATTAGTCGGATTCTTTATTTGAATGCGACGCCAGACCTTTACAAGGTTGTCAAGCCCTCTGAAATCAACATGATAGCGATGCTATAGTTTTAACTATGGCACTCAAATTACAAGTTCAGGAAATTGCTAGAAGACAAGGCATTGAGAATGCCGCACAATTGGCGAAACTTACAGGACTTGGTATGCCTTCAAGTTATCAGCTATGGAAGGGAACAGCCAGAGCAGTTTCATTAAAAACGCTGAATACACTTTGCAATAAACTCCGAACGCATCCGGCGATTTTGTTTGATTATAAACCTGACCTAGAGAAGGATTAGAGATTTTATTAAAGAAGATTGATTGCCGGAGGTCGGACTCGAACCGACATGAGTGTGACCTCGCTAGATTTTGAGTCTAGTGCGTATACCGATTTCGCCACTCCGGCACAGGTTGGAGTTTGCATGATAGAGGGTTGCGCGGGGTGGCGTCAACCGCTGCCGGCGGGTAGTTTTCTTGTTGGCGCGGGGGATGGTTGGAGGGCGCGGGGGGCAAAATATTTGTTGTGCGGAGAGGGTTGAGTCTGTAAGATAAGTGTGCCCTGCGGGAGTGCGTGTGCAGAAGGGAAATTGTGCGCGTAGCCCGTCCCCCAACTCACCATTTATTCAATTTTCAGATGAAGGCGGAAGTCTGTCTATGAGGCCAGCAAGCGACGCACGGCGCGCCTGCATTTTGATCGCAGACGACGAAGAGGAGATCCGCAACGTCCTCTACGAACTGCTGAGCGCGGATTACGATTGCCAGTCGGTCGCTTCGGCGGAAGAGGCTCTGGCGCGGCTCGGCGTGATGCGTTTCGACATCGTCGTCAGCGACATCAACATGGAAGGGATGAGCGGGCTTGAGATGATCCCGCACGTGGCCGAGATTGCGCCCGACACGACCGTCATTCTGGTGAGCGGCGCGCAGACGGTGGAAAGCGCGATTGAGGCTCTGCGCGCAGGCGCGTTCGACTACGTGATGAAGCCTTTCGATCTGCGCCACGTGGAAGCCGCCGTGCGCCGCGCGCTCGAACACAAGCAACTGCGCGAGGCCAAGCGTCGTTATGAAAATTATCTGGAAGAGTTGGTGGCCGAGCGCACGCTGGAACTCGACCGCACCCTGGCGACGCTCGAAGACTCTTATCGCATGACTCTGAAAGCTCTCGCCGCCGCGCTCGAAACGCGCGACCGTGAGACGCACGGGCATTCGGAGCGCGTCGTGAGTTTCAGTCTGCGTCTGGGTCGCGCGTTGAATTTGACGGGCGACGAGTTGCGTTCTCTGGAGTTCGGCGCGCTCCTGCACGACATCGGAAAGATCGGCGTGCCGGACGCCATCCTGCACAAGCCCGCGCAACTGTGCGAAGCCGAATGGGTGCGTATGCGACGCCATCCGGTGCACGGGCAGCAGATTTTACGTGGCATCAGTTTTCTGGAAGGCGCGGCGCGCGTCGTCGGGCAACACCACGAGAAATGGGACGGGACTGGCTACCCGCAAGGCTTGCGCGGCGAGGAGATCGATCTCAACGCGCGCATCTTCGCCGTCGCAGATGCCTTCGACGCGATCACGAGCGACCGCGTCTATCGCGCCGGACGTTCTTACGAAGTGGCGGTCGCGGAGTTGGAAGAGTACGCGGGGCGGCAGTTCGACCCGGCGGTGGTCGAGGCATTTCGTCGCATCCCGCGCGAGGAGTGGGATGAGTTGCGCGCGCTCTCTTTTCGTAAATGGCAGGAGCAGCAGGACACACAACCGCCGACGCTTCCCACGAGCGCGGAGATAGAGACGCGACTTGGCGTGCTCGTTAGCTGAAAAACTATCGCGTGTTGAGAGCGGGTATAACTAAGAATATAAGATTCACCGCAGAGACACGGAGTAAAGCCGCAGAGGGGCGCAGAGACATTAAATTCTCTGCGCCCCCTCTGCGTATCTCTGCGTCTGCGGCGGTGAAGGTTTTTAGCCTTAGCCAATTACAAACCGCTTTCGTGGCGGCTTCGAGTCTTTTGCGCCGATTAGTTGGCAGAGGCCGTGAGGGGTTTCTGTTCTCGCTTCTCTTCCTCGATGAGCGCGCCGAGTTCTTCGAGTTGGTCTTGGCTCAAGACGGTGCGCGCTTTCTTGAACATCTCGTCTTCCTCTTCCTCGACGTGGTGGTCGACGTTCTCTCGCAGCACTTTCAACTTCGCCGTCCACGTCTCGCTCGTCACCTCCATCGCGTCCAACTCGCGGAGCAGCACCTTGACGACGTGGTGCTCTTGAAAGGCTTCCATCGTGATGTCGCGCGTCTCCTCCGATTCCTTGAGCGCGGGGTAAAAGATTTTCTCTTCGACGTGTGTGTGCAGGTCTAATTCCTGTTTCAATTTTGTGAACAACTCTTCGCGCGTCTTTTCGGCGCGCTCGGTCGTCTCTTCGAGTTTCTCAAAAATCCCCGCGACCTTCTCGTGGTCGGTCTTCAGCAGTGTGATTGCGTCCATCTTTCATCCTCCGTGTCGTCTGCCCTTATGGTTGTTTGTACTGTAATCGTGCGTGATGACTTCGATTAAAGAGATCAATCAAGCGCAATGCCAGAGACTTCCCGTGCCGGACTGAAAGGCAAACTCCGAATTCTGAACGGTGGAGCGATTACTCGCTCACTTGATGTCCTTTGATCTGAAACGCAATGGCCGCCGCGTCCTCG
>DASYMM010000612.1:0-10101 GCA_036009085.1 Pyrinomonadaceae bacterium
CGCAGCGGCAGAGGGCAGTCCGAAGTCTCTGTAGAGATCGTAAAAGCTCGCGGCGTCGCGCGTGTAGTCGCCGTTGGTGTCGAAGGCGGTTGTGAGCACGCCGATGGAGCGGTCGTCGTTCGTGGTGAACGTGCCGCGATCATCGAGGGCTGTGTAGGCTTCGTAGCGCGTGCCGGAACGCCCGACGGCGATGTCGAACGCGCCGCCCTGCGTGTCGAAGGTGGCGCGTTCGTCGGCTGCGAGGTCGAAGTTCGTGTCGGTGAACTGTTCGACCGACCCGGCGGAGGAGTTGAGACTCAGCTGCGACGTGTGCAGGATGCGACCGAGCGACGTGCCCGGCCTGATGCGCGCGAGCGCGCTCGCTTGTGCGCTGCCGGAAGAAGCGATCCGCTTGCGCGAAGCGGGGTGCGCGGTTGCTCTTGCTGCCGCGCGCGTCGGCGGCGGTTGCGGCGCGTCGAGGTTGCCGCGTGGTTGGGCAACGCGTGGACGCGAGAGGAGCGCGTCGAGGTTGCCGCGTTGTGGCGTGTAGCCGCGAGCGCGTGCGGCGGCGGAGGTTTTAGAAGTTGTTTTAGTTCGGCTCGCGAGCGCGCGGCGCAGGTCGGGTTGAAGATTTTTCGCGGGAGAATTTTGCGCGCCCGCCGTGGCGTAGGCGAAGAGATACGCGCCGAGCGCGAGCGCGAAGATAAGCACGACTAAGCGGAATCCGAGGCGTGCGTAAGACATGGGGCGTTCCTTTCCCTGCTCGTTCTTTAACGAACTTGTCCGGGCGAGACGGCAACCGTCGCGTCGTTCGGGGAGAAGGATGAACCGCATCACGCAAGGCGTCTGCCGGAGCGGCGCGCAGGCGTGACGTGTTGCTCGTAAGTATTAAAAGTTTTCTTTGCGCCTTCCTTCCCGTCTTTGCGCCTCCAGCGAGAACTGTCTTTCACGCTGGAGACGCAAAGCTAAAACCGAAGGCGCAAAGGAAGACCGCGCTCGTTAATCGCGTGGGCGATCCTTGCCGCTGCGCGGGACGGGCACCGGCACATCGCGGTCGCGCGAAGGAGCGGGATCGGAACGACGCTCTTCGCGCGCGGGTGCGGGCGCTTCGTGGCGTTCCTCTCTCTGCGGCGGCGGTGATGAACGTTCCTCTCTCTGCGGCGGTGGCGCGGAACGTTCCTCGCGTGGCGCGGAGCGTTCTTCGCGCGCGGGGCGTTCCTCTCGGGCGGGGCGTTCATAACGCGGCTCCGGTCTTTCCTCGCGTTGCGACTTGCGATCTTCGCGCACCTCAGGTCGCGGACGATAAACCTCCGGCGCGGGGCGTTCGCGCTCGGCTGGCTTTGCACGCTCCTCGCGCACGGTGGGACGCTCGGGGCGGTTTTCGGGCGTCGTCGTGATCGTCGCATCGTCGCTCGGACGCTCGACGGGTTTGACTCTGCGTTCGGGACGCGCGCCGCCGTCGTCGTTGACGCGCGGACGCGGGCGTAACGTTTCGTTTTCCGGGTCAGCCTGCCGGACAGGACGTTTCAACTCGGTCGAGCCGTTCGTCGAACTGCCGTCGCCGACCGTCGCGCCGTCCGTCGAGCGGATGGGGCGCACGGGTCGCGCCACCGCACCCGTCTTGCGTTCGCCGTTATCGAGGATGCGGCCTTCCGTATTCTTGCCGTTGCCGCGTTCGTTGCCGACGACGGTGGTTGCACCGCCGCCGCTCGTCGTGTCGCCGGTGCGTTCAACTTTGCGCGGCTCGCGGTTGTTGTAGATGCGACCGCGACGCAACTCCCCGTCGAGCGCGAGGCCGGGCTTGCGCTCGCCCGCGCCCGTCTTGCGGTCAACCAGAACACGTGAAGGATCGGTCGGGTTGCGAATCACGAGCGCGTCGCCTCTGCGCTCGCGCACGATGGGCGTTCGGCCTCCTGCGCTCCCGCCATCCGCCGTTCGGAGTTCGTCTTCGGCGGGGCGAATCGGCAACTTGCCGCGCAACGGATCGGTGGAGACGGCGCGCATGGCGAGTTCCTTCGTCGCGGGTTGGCCGCGCGTCATGCCTCTCGCGAACTGGCGCGCTTCCATCGTCGTCACGGCGCGTTGATAGATGGGATTGACGCGATCCAGATTGGCGATGCGCCGTTGGTCAATCGCGCGGTCTCGCCCGCGGCGAAAGAAGTTCGAGTGCGGGTCGCGCTGGCGATAGCCGAGCGGATACCAGCAGATGTTGCTGTTGTAAGAATCGCCGAAACTGACGAAGGCGACGAGCGCGGGACGCCACCAACTGCGGCCTCCGTAATGCGCGTAGCCGCGCGGCGCCCATGCCCAGTAGTTGTTGACGTAGACCCAACGCCCGTAGTGATAAGGCGCCCAACCCCAAGGCTCGTCGCCCACCCACGTCCAGCCGTAAGGCGAAAGCCAACGCCAGTGGCCGTAGCGATACGGTGCCCAATCGTTGTACACGTTGATGACCGTCACGTGCGGACGCCACACGTAGCCGTACTCGCCCGAATCAACCCAATCGCCGTAGGCGTCGAGTTCTTCCGCGCCCCAGACGTAGTTGTCGTAATAACGGTCGCGCCGGTCGTAGCGCAGGCGCGAGGCGAGATAGCGTTCGCGCTCGTCAACCCATTTGTCCCATTCGTCGTCGGAGCGCGCGGCGGAGAGTTCCCAGTCGCCGTCGGTCGCGGCATCGCTGTGGACGAGTTCGGCGGTGCGCCCGTCGCGCAGGGTGAAGCCGGAGGTTTCGGAATAGAGGCGCGCGCGCCCGCCGTCGCGCACGGTGACGCGGACGTTGCCGTTCTGCGCTACGTCCAAACGGTACGAACCCTTCTGCTCGGCGGCCAGAGTCGTCTTCGGCGCATCAATCTCGAAATACTCGCGGTCTTTGTCGAAGTTCGCGAGGCGGAGCGTGGCCGTGCCTTCCGGGACGCTCAGGGCGACGCCTTCTTCGCGCAGCGTGACGATGTCGAGCGTGGCGTATTCGCCGAGGCGGACGAAGTTGCGCGCGTCAATTTGGATTTCGAGGTGCGCGCCCGCGCCCGTCGCGAGGCGGTCGCCTTCGACGAGCGGAAGATTCAAAGTAGCCTTCTCCCAATTTTTGCTGCCCGCGCGACGCAAACTCACGTCGCCGCGCAGCATGCTGACGCGCACGACGCGCGCCGTCTCTTCATAACCGGCGTCGTCTTCTTCTTCGTCAAATGCGGTCGGCGGCGGGGCAGCGGCGGCGTTGGTGTCGGCGGCAAAAATGTTGGGGGCGTTTGCCGCGAGTGTGAAGAGGAGAAACAGTGTGGCGAGTGTTAGGGACGTTTTGCTGTAGCGCATGGCGCTGACTCCTTTTTGAGACTGGACGGGACGAGAGAGAGATTCCTTCAATCTGAAGGACGCGCGCGACGAACAGAGCGTTACACTTTCTCTTTACGAAGCGCGACCGGAGAGAAAAGCTGTGCGAGGGCTTCAACCTTACGGTAGCCGCCCGCGAAGCAAAGCGCGTGCCTATGTTTACCTGAGTCGGGACGCCAGAGCATAACACACCGTTTTCACGGGAAACCGCACGACCCCGCGAAAATTTTCATCCGAGATAGTGCAACCGCAGCACTATTTGGTATGCCCGCCGCGATACTCACTAACGTCACTCACTAACACTGGCAGGGATTTCATACCATCCATCGCAGCGGCTCAATTATGACGCGCGGCCGCTTCCCGGTTCTGAAAACGCTTGCCTCAATAAATGTTGAGATTTACTATCCGAACTATGAATTACGGAAACATCATCACCATCGAACCCGGCAAGCGTGGCGGCAAACCGTGCGTTAGAGGGATGCGGATCACAGTTTATGATGTACTGGAGTACCTAGCTTCCGGCATGACTCAACAGGAAGTGCTCGAAGATTTTCCTTATTTGACGGAAGAAGACCTCCGTGCCTGCCTTGCCTATGCGGCGGATCGTGAAAAACGATTGATGGTGATTGAGGCGTGAAACTTCTCTTCGACCATAATTTATCGTCGCGCTTAGTCAAATCTTTAGCTGATATATATCCAGACTCGAATCATGTCTATCCCTTGGGGCTTGAACGGGTTTCTGATCAAGAAATCTGGGAGTATGCCCGGCGGGAGGGCTTTTTGATTGTGACAAAGGACGCTGATTTCAGCGATTTGTGTATGTTGCTTGGGTTCCCGCCGAAAGTAATCTGGATACGCCGCGGGAATTGCCAGACCTCGGCTATTGAATCTATGCTCCGGCGTCATTACGCGGATATTGAAACTTTACGTAAAGATGTAATCATAGGTGTGTTGACACTGTTCTAAACGACGCATCAGCACAATTCACCTCAAGCGCACGCCCAGTACCTTCCCTTGAAATTTTATCGAAAAATTTTTCAACCGCATTTTTACAGGGGTTTTTCAGTTTTCGCCGCTCGCGCCCGGCTTACCTCAAGTTTTCCTCAAGTCTGTTTTTTTATATTGGCATGCAGTTCGACGGGCGAGAGAGTCCGTTGGAGGGTTTTGCGAGGGAAGAGATGCCGGGGGCGCTGCTTGTCCGCTTCTGATTGGCACCAAGGCTCGGGTCATCAGGGGAGCGGACGAGGGGCGAGGCATCGCAGGCGAGAGGCCGTCGTGTATTGCGCGTCAGCAAATAGGGGCACGACGGACTTGACGCTTCTTCGCAAATGTTGGCCGCCGGACGTTGGGGGACGTTCGGCGGCCAACTTTCGCCCGGTCAAAAACTTCTGCGGCGCAACGCTCGTGCGCTGAACAGTTTTCGTAGCCCGGCGGTGCGCGCTCGTCGTCCGCCCTCGTGCGCCTCTTTAAATGATTGACACGTTCGTCTTTCAAACTATACTCACATTATGAAAGTTCCCCAGTTTAAGTTGTTCGGCTTCAAGCGACCGCGCGAAGTTGCGTTGCCCGCGCTCGGCAAACTCGAACGCGAGGTGATGGACGAGGCTTGGCGACGCGGGCAAGTGAGCGTGCGCGACGTGCACGAGCGTCTCGACGGGCGCGTGGCCTACACCACTTTGATGACGACGC
Organism: Pyrinomonadaceae bacterium; assembly: GCA_036009085.1. Classification (GTDB taxonomy): domain Bacteria; phylum Acidobacteriota; class Blastocatellia; order Pyrinomonadales; family Pyrinomonadaceae; genus JAIVJZ01. The sequence continues at coordinate 4,993 of DASYMM010000612.1, forward strand.
TCGACCGTCTCTACAAAAAGCGTCTGCTCGACCGTCAGAAGAGCGGGCGCGCTTTCATCTATGCGCCGCGCCTGTCGCGCGCGGAATTGGAGCAGGGCATCGCCGAAGATGTGATTGACGCGCTGCTCGGCGGCGCGTCCGAGCCGGTGCTGGCCTGCATCGTGGACGCCGTGGGCGAACGCGACCGCGAACTGTTGGACGAACTCGAACGCCTCGTGCGCGAGAAGCGAAAAGAACTGGGGCGCAACTGAAACGCCTCAAGTGTCTCTCGCGAAGGAGGAGGGTTAGTGTCCTCATTAGATTTGAACTCTCTGTGCCGCCTCTGTGTGCTCTGTGTCTGCGGTGGTGAGTGAGAAAGAAAAGCATTCACCACCGCAGACACAGAGCACACAGAAGGGGCACAGAGGAAAGCTGAAACGAGGACACTACTGAGAGGAGCGACGGATGTACAACTTGCTCGGATTGTGCCTCGCGCTGGCCGCGCTGCTCTGTGCGAACGTGGCGGCGACGCTTCTTAGCATCGCCCTGTGGCGCGCGTTCGGTCGCTCGTCGCTCGTCGCGCGCCTGCCCCCGGCGGCGCAGGCGCAAGGGCTGCTCTATTTGCGCCTCCTGCCCTTCGCGTGCTCGCTGCTCTTCGTCTGCGGATTCGTCGTCCCCGCTTACCTGCATTACGAGCCGCAACAGACACAAGAAGTCGTGAGCCTCAAACTCGCGCTCTTCGCCTTCTGCTGTTTCGCGGGGCTTGCGCTCGCCGCTTGGCGCGGCCTGCGTTCATGGATCGCGACGCGCCGGCTCGTCGCCGACTGGCTGCGACACGCCGAACCGCTCCCGCGCGCACATCTCTTGCGCGCGCCCGTGTATCGCGTGCGTCATCGCTTCCCGGTCATCGCCGTCGTCGGGGTCTGGCGACCGCGCCTCTTCATCGCCAGCCATCTCTTTCAAGAGTTGAGCGCGGCGGAACTGCGCGCGGCGGTGTTGCACGAGGAAGGCCACCTCGCGGCGCAGGATAATTTGAAGCGCGCTCTTTTGCGCGCCTGCCGCGACGTGTTGATGCTCATCCCCTTCGGGCGCACGCTCGACCACGCGTGGGCTGAACAGACAGAGGCGGCGGCAGATGAACACGCGGCACGCGCGGGCGGCGCACAGTGCGCGCTCGACCTCGCCTCCGCGCTCGTCAAGATCGCGCGACTCGTGCCTGCCGGGGGCAATGCCAGTCCGGCGATGCCCGCCGGAGCGTTCCTGATCGGTGCGGACACCGGGGGCGGCATCGCCCGACGCGTGCGTCGTCTCGCCCAACTGGCGACACACGAACCGCCGCGCCTCCATGCGTCAAACACCGCACTGAATTTCTCTCTGGCGGGCGCGCTCGGACTCGCGCTCCTCATCTCGGTCACGCTTGCCTTCAGCCAACCGCACCTGCTCGCGCCCCTGCACGATGCGCTCGAACACGTCGTTGACGTGCTTGAGTAAACGCCGCTACGCCGCCGACTTGCACGCGCACAGCAACTACGAAGACTGGTAGTAGTTTACCCGCAGCGATACTTTCGCCCGTCCGCCGCGTGAAATCAGATCGTTAATTCAAACAAAGGCAGCCCCCTCTATGAGACAAGCACGAGCAATCATCCTCTCCGTCGTCGCGCTCGCCGTCGCGTTCAACCTCGCGTTGACTTATCCGCTGGCGACGGCGCACGCGCAGGAACAGCAGAGCGGGCGCGGCGCGCTCTCCGGCACGTTGACGGACGCGTCCGGCGCAAACGTCGCCGGGGCGCAAATCTACCTCATCAACCCGCAGCAGGCCGTCTTGAACGCGACGAAGAGCGACACGGAAGGGCGTTTCAAGTTCGCGGACATGCCCGCCGGAACCTACGAACTGCGCGTCACGCACAGGGGCTTCGACAATCGCCGTCTCTCCGTCAAACTCGCTTCGCGTGAGACGACGGACGTGGCCGTCACGCTCGAAGTCAACCGCATCGAGGAGCGGATCACCGTGACGGCGGAGAGCGGGCAGGCCGCCGACCGCGACCGCGTGGCGCAACAGGTCAACGTCATTCCCGAAAGCAACATCCTGCAACGCACGACCGCCGTGCTCGCGCAGGTGGCCGACGAAGAGGTGGGCGTCAACTTGCAGCGCACGAGTCCGACCATTGGCGGCATCTTCGTGCGCGGGCTGACGGGCAAGAACGTCGCCGTCTACGTTGACGGCGTGCGCTACACCACTTCGGCGCAGCGCGGCGGCATCAGCACATTTTTCAATCTCAACGAGCCTTCGAGCCTTCGCGCCGTCGAAATCTTGCGCGGCCCCAACAGCGCGCAGTACGGCTCGGATTCTCTGGGCGGCACGGTGAATCTCGTCTCGCGCGTGCCCGGCTTCGGCGGCGAGGAACCGGAGACGCACGGCGAGTTAAATACTTTCTTCACGAGCGCAGACCTGTCGTTTGGCGGCAACACACTCGTCACTTACGGCACGCGCCGTTTCGGCCTGCTCGCCAACGTGAACGCGCGCCGCGTCAACAACCTCCGACCCGCCGGAGGCATTGATTCTCACTCTTCGATCACGCGCTTTCTCGGCCTGCCTTCCGACATCCTCGGAAGTCGTCTGACCGATACGGCCTTTACGCAATACGGCGGCACGTTCCACGCGAACTACGCGCCCGCGAATGATCAGCAGTTCATCTTTCACTATCAACGCGCGCAGCAGGACGGCGGCAAGCGTTACGACCAGACGCTCGGCGGCGACGGCAACCTCATCTCGGATTTGCGCAACCTGATGCTCGACTTCGGCTACGTGCGCTATCTCAAACAGGGCGTCGGCTTCTTCGACAACGGCTCGGTCACGGCTTCCTACAACACGCAGCGCGAGGAGCGCGTCAATCAGGGCGGGCGCGGCAACCCGCGCGGCAACATCACGCACCAGCCGGAGCGCACGAAAGTCTTCGGCCTGAGCGCGTCGCTCGATAAGCAGTTCACGCGGCACAACACGTTTCTCGTCGGCGCGGATTTTTACCGTGAGACGGTTGACGCGCCCGCCTTCACCGTCAACCCCGTGGCGGGAACAACCGTGCTCTCGCGCCCGCGCATCCCCGACGGAGCGCGCTACATCACCACCGGCATCTACGCGCAGGACGTGTTGGAAGCAATCCCTGAACGCCTGCGCCTGAGCATGGCCGTGCGTTATCACGTCGCCTCTTATCGCTCGCGCGCGGAGAACGCGGCGATTGTGAATGGTCGCCCGCTCTTTCCCGACGACAGTTTGCGCGAAGACAGTTTCTCCGGTCGGTTCGGCGCGGTGGCAACCGTCGCGCGCGGTCTGAATCTGAGTTTCAACTACAGTCGCGGCTTCCGCGCGCCGAACATCACAGACCTCGGCACGCTCGGCCTCGTCGGCAACGGCTTTGAAGTTGACGCCCTGAGCGCAATCGCGCTCGGCGGACAGATCGGGACGAACGCCGGAGCCGACGCCATCTCTTCCGGTCGCCCCGTCGCCGTCCTGCGCTCCGAGCACAGCAACAACTTCGACGGCGGCCTACACTTCCGCCGCAAACGCTTCGACACAGACCTCACGCTTTTCCTGACCGACCTCAACAACTCGATCTCGCAGCAGACGCTCATCCTGCCGCCAGGCGCAACCGGACAGTTTCTCGGCGACCAACAGATCACGCGGCAACTCCCGACGGGCGCGGTCATCGTCGGCCTGTCAACGAATCCCGTCCTCGTGCGCGCCAACTTTGAAGACGCGCGGCTCTACGGTCTCGAATACACGCTCGACGCGCGCCTACACCGCGACCTGACGTTTGGCGGCAACTTCACCATGATCCGCGCCTATAGCAAGGCGACCGGCTTGCCGCCCAACATCGAAGGCGGCACGCCGCCCGCCACGGCCTTCCTCCGCCTGCGCTACGAACCCGCTGGCAAGCGTTACTTCGTCGAAGCCTATTCGACTTTGGCCGACGAGCAGACGCGCCTCTCCTCGCTCGACCTCGCCGACCGTCGCACCGGCGCGGCGCGCTCGCGCAACGACATACGCGACTTCTTCAACAACGGCGCGCGCGCACGCGGCCTCGTCCAGCTTGATTCGTTCGGCGTGCTGCGTCTCGTAGAAACAAACGAAACCTTGCGGCAGGTGCAGGACAGGCTGTTGCCGCCCGGCACAGTCCAGAACGGCATCCTCGTCGCGGGCGACGGCACCGTCGTCCCGCTCTTTACGCGCCTGCCCGGCTACGGCCTCTTCAACCTGCGCGGCGGCTTCCGCGTCGGCGAGCGTTCCAACATCTTTCTCGACTTCGAGAACATCGGCGACAAGTCCTACCGCGCGCCGAGTTGGGGCATAGACGGGGCGGGGCGCAGCCTCACCGCGCGTTACCAATACCGCTTTTAACAAAACGCAGAAGTAGGAACGACGAACGCGGAATGAAGGCAACATGCTTTCATTCCGCGTTCGTCGTTCCTACTTCTGCGTTCTCTGAAGTTGATGATAGGATACGCACAAGTTCCTTTAATTCATTTCAACGCTACTCTAATTTTCCATGAGTCAGAAACACGCGAGACACAGGCCGAAGAAAGCCGCTGCGACGGCGATGGGGCGAAAGTCTTGGCTGCCGTTTGCGCTCATCGGCGGCGTCCTCCTGCTCGCCATCGGCGGCGGATTATGGTTCATGCGTTCCGCGCGGCAGACGCCGACCGTGAGCGTCGCCGCCGGGTCGCCCGGCGCGAACCCGCCGCAGGCGAAGGGACGCGCCGACGCGCCCGTGACGATTGAAGAGTTCGGCGATTACCAGTGTCCGCCGTGCGGCGCGCTCTACCCGGAGTTGGAGAAAATTAAGGCCGACTACGGCGACGGCGTGCGCATTGTCTTTCGCCACTACCCGCTCATGCGCATCCACGCCAACGCGCTCTCCGCCGCCCACGCCGCCGAAGCCGCAGGGCTGCAAGGCAAGTTCTGGGAGATGCACGACCAACTTTATCGCGGGCAGAAATCGTGGCAGAACTCCGGCGACACGCGCACCGCCTTTGCCGCCTACGCGCGCACGCTCGGACTCGACGCCGAACGCTTCATGCGCGACATGAACGGCGGCGAAGTGGACACGCGCATCGTCGCCGATCACGAACGCG
>DASYMM010000613.1:0-6451 GCA_036009085.1 Pyrinomonadaceae bacterium
CCGTGAGGACTTTGCCAACTAGAGAATTTCTGCGATACCTGAGATTATTCCCGCATTCCGGCGTTGTCAACAAAACTCCTGCTGCTAGCCGCGTGCGACACTCTTGCGGGCTGCTGGACAGTCGGTTTGTGGGCGTGTTAAATTGTCGCGGTTTTTGTTAACTCTTGCGGTTGCCTGAAATTACGGGCACACTGCGGTCTGGGAGGGCCATCCGGGGCAGGAATTTGTAGTTATGTTAGATAGAGAATCGAAGGAACAGATCGTTACGACGTACCAAACGCACGAGGGCGACACAGGGTCGCCGCAGGTGCAAGTCGCGTTGCTCACCACACGCATTAACCAGCTCACCGAGCACTTCAAAACGCACAAGAAAGATAACCACTCGCGACGCGGGCTGCTCAAGATGGTCTCGCAGCGACGTAGTCTGCTCGATTACCTCAAACGCAGGGACATCGAGGAGTATCACAAACTGATCAGCAGCCTCGGCCTGCGCCGCTAACCCTAGCGCGCCAGACCGGATAGGGCGGTTTGACCGGAAAGCAAAGCGAAGGAAATTGAATTCCTTCCACATCAAGAAACGCCCGCGTCCCTCGAAAAGCCGGGTGGCAGTGCCGAACGTGACGGCGCAAACTGCCGCCAAGCGGACGCGAGTAGCCTGTAGCAGTTAGTTCAGCAACACGGCGGCGACAACTTCACGGGTGAAGTTGTCGCCGCTTTTGTTTGGGAAAAATTGCCACCCGCCCGTCGCGCCTCTCACGTAGCGCGCCGCGCGTCAGGGGCGAAGCAGAGTTTGAAATCGAAAGATGGCGCGAAAGAGGCCGGATGAGACGGCACATCTTCTTCTTGCGCCACACCGGTTGTCCGAAGGAGACACAAACGTTATGGCAGTGAAAAAATATTTGAAAGAAACTATCAAACTCGGCGGTCGTGATCTGACCGTCGAGACGGGACGCGTCGCCAAACAGGCAGACGGTTCGGTCGTCATACGCTACGGCGACACGATGCTTCTGGTCGCCGCCGTCGGCGCGAACCAGCCGCGTGAAGGCATAGACTTTTTCCCGCTCACGGTCGAATACCGCGAGCATAACTACGCCGCCGGGCGTATCCCCGGCAACTACTTCCGGCGCGAAGGCCGCCCCGGCGAAAAAGAAGTCCTGACCTCCCGCCTCATTGACCGACCTTGCCGCCCGCTCTTTACCGAAGGCTATCGCAACGAAACACAGGTCATCGCCTCCGTCATCTCTGCGGACGCGGAGAACGACCCCGATGTCATAGCCATCACCGGCGCGTCGTGCGCGCTCTACCTCTCGGACATTCCGTTCTCCACGCCGATTGCGGGCGTGCGCGTCGGCCTCATCGAAGGCCGCTACATCATCAACCCGACTTACGATGAGGTGCGCGAGTCGCGCCTGAATTTGATCGTGGCGGGCACGGAAGAGGCCATCGTGATGGTCGAATCGGGCGCGAAGGAAGTCTCGGAAGAGATCATGGTCGAAGCCCTGATGCTCGCGCACAAGGAGATCAACCGCCTCTGCCGCTGGCAGAAGGAACTCTACAAGGCTCTGGACATACAGAAGCGCGAAGTGGTGCCGCCCGTTTTGAACGAAGAGATGGCGGGCGAGATCGAGCGCAACTACTCTGAGAAACTGCGCGCCGCCTTAGACACTTCTGGACAGGACAAACTTTCGAGTTACGGTGCGGTTGACGCGCTCAAAAAAGAGGTCGTCGAATCCTACCCGGAGGACGCGCCCGAACAACGCCAGATGGCGAAGAAACTCTTCGACAAGCAGAAAGAGAAGATTTTCCGCGACGACATCCTCGACAAACGCCGCCGCCCGGACGGTCGCCGCTTCTCGGAGATTCGCCCGATCACTTGCGAAGTCGGCTGGCTGCCGCGCGTCCACGGTTCGTCCTTGTTTACGCGCGGCGAGACGCAGGCCATCGTCACCACGACGCTCGGCACGAAGGAAGACGAGCAGTTTATGGACGACTTGGAGACGGGCGAGATCAAGCGTCGCTTTCTGCTGCACTACAATTTTCCGTCCTTCTCCGTGGGCGAAGTCGGGCGTTTCGGCTCGACCAGTCGGCGCGAAATAGGACACGGCGCGCTTGCGCGTCGCGCGCTCGAACCCGTCCTGCCGGAAGAGAGCGAGTTTCCCTATTCGCTCCGCATCGTCTCGGACATCACCGAGTCGAACGGTTCCAGTTCGATGGCGACCGTCTGCGGCGGCAGCCTCTCGATGATGGACGCGGGCGTGCCCATTAAGTCGCCTGTCGCGGGCGTCGCGATGGGACTCGTGATGGAAGGCAACAAGTACGCGATTCTGTCGGACATCGCGGGCGCGGAAGACCACTACGGCGACATGGACTTCAAGGTCGCCGGCACGCGCGACGGCATCACAGCCCTCCAAATGGACATCAAGATCGGCGGCATCAACGCCATGATCTTGCAGGAGGCTCTGGAACAGGCGCGCAAAGGCCGCTTGCACATCCTCTCCGCGATGGAGCAGGCCATCAACGCGCCGCGCCCGGAAATGTCGCCGTTTGCGCCGCGCATCATCCAGATCAAGATCAACCCCGATAAGATTCGCGACGTGATCGGACCGGGCGGCAAGATGATCCGCTCCATCGTCGAAGAGACGGGCGCGAAGATTGACGTGGAAGACGACGGCACGGTCTCGATTGCGACCGCCGACAGCGAGGCCGCACAGGCCGCAGTTGACCGGATTCGCGGCCTGACCGCCGAAGCCGAGATCGGCGCAACTTACGTGGGCACCGTCTCGCGGATCGTGGATTTCGGCGCGTTTGTCGAGATTTTCCCCGGCACGGACGGCCTCTTGCACATCTCCGAGATCGCCAATCATCGCGTGCGCGACGTGCGCGACGAACTCAAGGAAGGGCAGCAGATCATGGTCAAGTGCATCGGCAAAGAGGGCAACAAAATCAAGCTCTCACGCAAGTCCATCCTGCGCGAAGAGGAACAGAAGGCAGGGGGCAACGGGAACGAACCGCACGGCGACGAAGAGTAAATCGGAGTAAATTCTCTGTGTCCAACGGATGCGGAGTTTGACTAAGGGGCTTGCACCACACCTGCAAGCCCCTTTTTTGTTCTAATACATACATTTAGGCGGGATTATTGTCTCGCAAAATTGGAAGAGATGCGCTATTGTGTCTTTCCATTTAATGCAAACGACCCCAGAGCGGGATTTTTTTAAGGGTTTCCGCAGGCCGTCGTATCTCAAAAAGTCATATTTCACATCAGTTACGGTGAACCGCAAGGAGGACGACCACACACGATGAAGCATCAAGCCATACGCCCAGTCGCTCTGATGCTCAGCGTCTTACTCATAGCCGCTGTGCCGGTACAGGCTGGCACCATTACTTACGGCGATGTGATTGCGCTAGCAACAATTAACGGCCAGAGTGGCCGCTCCTCCGTTGACCTCCGCCTCCGCTCCGTCACGCAGCAGCAAAGCGGCGGCGCAAGTTCGCCGGACAAGCAAACCGTCTCCGGCAGCGCGCAGCAACAGCAGGAGCGCAAAAATATTCCCGCGCCCACCGGCGCCAGCTCGGCAGGCGGCGCGGACTCAAGCTTGACCGGCACGACCGTCCCTGCGCAGCAGTCCGGCTCGGTTCAGGTCGAGACCATCGAACTCGGCGACATTCAGGGGACGATCTGCGATTGCGGCGAAATCTTAACGCCCAAAGGCGGCTTCCCGAAACTGCCGCTGCTGGCTCTGGCGGGCATCCCGCTCCTGTTCCTCGGCGGCGGCGACACAATTCCGCCGATAGACATAATCCCGACGCCCACGCCTCCGCCGCCTCCACCGCCGCAAGTGCCCGAACCGGCCACGCTGTTCCTGCTCGGCACCGGACTCGCAGCCCTCGGCGCAGGCGCACGCCGCCGTCGCGCCGCACGCTCGAACGACGAGCGCAATGAAGTTTTGGAAGTGGGGGGGGCTTAAGCGATGTCGAGAGCAAAAAGCATAGCCGCCGCCCTTCGCCGTCAGTCTTTCCTGTTAGCCTGCGCCTCGCTGCTCCTGCTCGTTTCGGCCGGAAGCGCGAATGTGTACGCGCAGAACGGTCGCGTGTTAAACGGGCGCATCGAAGTTTCGACCACGCCGGGCGGCTACCCGCTCCTGATTGACGGGCAGCCTCCGCGCACCGGGCCGGATCGCACCAGCCCGACCGTCCAGTTGTACGAACTCGAACCCGGCCCGCACAAGGTCGAAATCCAATTTCCGAACAACACGCGCTGGGTACGCACCTTCGACATCGCCGCGAACAAAAAGCAGTGCATCACGCTCAACTGGCGTCCGAAGACGATCACCATCGAACGCCCGGTTATCGTGAAATCGCCCTGCCCGTATCCGGTCAACATCTCCGCCCCGGCATCGGTGCGCGAAGGCGACATCATCACTTTCAGTTCCGACGTTTCTTACGGCGGTCAATCGGGTCTTAACTACACCTGGACGATCAGCCCGCCCTCGGCGCGCATCATGAGCGGCGCGGGCACCCCGACGATCACCGTTGACACAACGGGCGTCGGCAGCCAGCGCGTCACCGCCATCCTCGTCGTGGACGACGGTTCGGGCGACCAGATGTGCCGCCAGCGCGCGCAGGCCGTCACCGGAGTCGAACGCGTCGTCGTGCAGGATGTCGTCCCGAAGAGCTTCGCGGAGTTTCCGTCCATCAGCTTTAACGAGGACAAGGCCAATCTGGACAACTTCGCGGTGGCTTTGCAGGCCGAACCGGGTTCGCGCGGCTACGTCATCGTCTACGGCGGTCGGCGCAGCCGTCCGGGTCGCGCCACGCAACTCGGCGAGCGCAGCCGTCAATACCTCGTCAACACGCGCAACATAGACCCGAGCCGCCTCGTGATCGTCAACGGCGGCACGCGCGAGACGGATTCCTTCGAGCTGTGGCTCGTCCCGCAGGGCGCAACGCCCCCGCAGCCCAGACCGAGATAATGATAAGTGACAAGTGACAAGTGACGAGTGACGAGTTAAAGACAAGGCTTTTGTTTTAACTCGTCACTCGTCACTTGTCACTCGTCACTTAAAAAGCACTTGTCATTTATTCAAAGAACTCCGAAGGAGGATCGTAGTTATGGGTGATGGAGATGGCGGCAGCGGCAGTACCGGCGTGGTGGCCGTGCTGGTGATTTTCATAATCGTGGTGGTGGTCGCTTTGTTCCTGTTCCGGGGCAGGCTGTTCGGCGGCGGGTCAACGAAAGTTGACGTGAACGTGAGCGCGCCGGCAGCGCCGGCCAGCAAGTAGTAAAAGATTCGTTAGAGAAGCCTCTCAGGGAAGAGAGACACGTGCCGAGTTCGAGGACGGGCGCGCGTCTCTCTTCTTTTCATTTGCGCCGCGCGGCTGCTAACATGAGTCGCAAATCGAAATTGGTAAATCGTGAATCGTAAATCGTGAATCGAGGAAAGCAGGATTTAATCTATTCACGATTTACGATTCACGATTTACGGAGGTTAACTTGTCTGCACCGAACATCGAAACAATCGTCAGTTTAGCGAAGCGGCGCGGCTTCGTGTTTCCCTCGTCTGAAATTTACGGCGGCCTTGGGAGCGCGTGGGACTACGGCCCGCTCGGCGTCGAACTGTGCAACAACGTCAAGCGCGCGTGGTGGCGTTGGATGGTCTATGAGCGCGACGACATGGAAGGACTCGATTCCTCCATCATCCTCAACCGCGCTGTCTGGAAATATTCCGGCCACGAAGAGACGTTCAGCGACCCGCTCGTTGATTGCCGCGAATGCAACGCGCGCCTGCGCGCAGACAAACTCGATAATCCGTCGGGCACGGGCGGCGGCGATGTCGCGCAGTTGATTCGCGACAAGCAGATCAAGTGCCCGAACTGCGGTTCGACCAATTTAACCGAGCCGCGCCCTTTCAATTTGATGTTTCGCACGACGCTCGGCGCGGCGTCGGCGGAAGACGACCCGAACGCGCTCGCTTATCTGCGCCCCGAAACGGCGCAGGGCATCTTCATCAATTTTCATCTCGTGCAGCAGACGATGCGGCGTAAAGTCCCTTTCGGCATCGCGCAAATCGGCAAGTCGTTTCGCAACGAAGTCACGCCCGGCAACTTCATCTTTCGCACGCGCGAGTTCGAGCAGATGGAGATGGAATACTTCGTGCGCCCCGGCGAAGACGAAGCGGTGCATCAGGAGTGGATCGACAACTGCTTCAACTGGTACACCTCGCTTGGACTCAGCCGCGACAACCTGCGTCTCTACGAACAACCGAAAGAGGAACTCGCGCACTACGCCAAGCGCACCGTCGATATTCACTACCGTTTCGTCCCCGAACGCGCCGAAGAAGCGAAGCACTGGGACGAACTCATGGGCATCGCCAATCGCACGGACTTCGACCTTCGCGCACACTCGAAGAACCCCGTGGATGCGGAAGGCAAACGCGTCAATTCGGATTCGACC
>DASYMM010000614.1:0-8516 GCA_036009085.1 Pyrinomonadaceae bacterium
CCGTGAATGCAACACGCGCCTGCGCGCCGACAAGCTGGAATTTGACGGCATGGCTAACGCTAATGTTGAGGCGGCGGTTCGGGCAAAGGATGTCAAATGCCCTAACTGCGGCTCAACCGACCTGACGGAGCCGCGCCCCTTCAATCTCATGTTTCGCACGACGCTCGGCGCGGTTGCCGACGAAGAAGACCCGACGGTGCTCGCTTATCTCAGGCCCGAAACGGCGCAGGGCATCTTCATCAACTTCCAGAACGTGCTGACGACGATGCGGCGCAAGATTCCTTTCGGCATCGCGCAGATAGGAAAGTCGTTTCGCAACGAAGTGACGCCCGGCAACTTCATCTTTCGCACGCGCGAGTTTGAGCAGATGGAGATGGAATACTTCGTCAAGCCCGGCGAAGACGAGCGCGTGCATCAGGAATGGATTGATTACTGCTACAACTGGTTTCAAGGTCTCGGCCTGTCGCCCGACAACCTGCGTCTCTACGAACAGCCGAAAGAGGAACTCGCTCACTACGCCAAGCGCACCGTTGACATCCACTACCGTTTCTTCCCCGAGCGCGCCGAAGAAGAGAAGCACTGGGACGAACTCATGGGCATCGCCAACCGCACAGACTTCGACCTACGCGCACACTCGAAGAACCCCTTGGACGCGGAAGGCAAACGCGTCAATTCCGATTCGACCGAAGACCTCTCCTACTTCGACGAGGCGCGCAAGGAGCGTTATTACCCTTACGTCATCGAGCCTGCGGCGGGCGTCAATCGCTCCGTCCTCGCCTTCATGATGGACGCCTATTCCGAGCGCACGAACGACAAAGGCGAGACGCGCGTGATCCTGAAACTTCATCCCGAACTCGCGCCGATCAAAGTGGCCGTCCTGCCGCTTGCGAAAAACAAACCGGAGATCGTCGGCATGACGCGAGCGATCAAGCGGAGTTTGCAACCCGTCATGCGCGCCGTCTATGACGACACGGGCGGCATCGGCAAACTCTACGCGCGGCAAGACGAGATCGGCACGCCCTTCTGCGTCACCGTTGACCATCAATCGCTCGAAGACGAAGCCGTCACCGTCCGCGACCGCGACACGTGGGAACAGGAACGCGTCAAAGTCGCAGACCTCCAACAACATTTACAGACACGTTTGATAAAGTGACAAGTGACAAGTGACGAGTGACAAGTTAAAACAAAAACTTGTTCCTGCTCGTCACTCGTCACTCGTCACTCGTCACTTTTCATATGGCAATCAGGAAACAGAACACGCAGCGCACGGACGCACGCCTCTTGCTCGAATCGGACGAGCCGGTGGAGTTGCCGCCCGCAGAGATCGAGGAGAGTGCGGTCATCGTGCAGTTTGAAAACGTGAAGCCGTTCGTCCCCGAACTGCTCGAAACTTTGCGCGCGGGCACCGTAGCCAAACTCGTCCCCGTCATGCTCGACGGCTCGACCTTCGCCATCCACACGCGCACCCGCACCTTCTGGGTCAAGCTCTGGCACGCCAACAACAGCGAAGGCGAACTGACGCGCATCGAACGCGCGCAGGTGCTCAGTTGCCTGCCTTCGACGCGCGGCCTCCACGTCATCGTCGGCGACGAAGATGAAGACGACTTTGACGATGACGAATTCGACGGCGAAGAATTTGACGAAGATGACGGCGACGAAGACGACGGCGACGACGAAGGCGGCGCGCCCGTCAACCCGCAACCCGCAACCTAACCTCAGAGTCGCGTTCTTCCTTCCTTCCGCTTGATGAGTAAAGTTCCCGCTAAAATTCGTGCGCTGGCGGTTGCTGTTCGTGAGGCGGGCGGGCGCGCGCTGCTCGTCGGCGGTTGCGTGCGCGACGCGTTGATGGGGCGCGAGCCGAAGGATTGGGACGTGGAAGTTTACGGCGTCGAACCCGCACGCTTGCGCTCGCTGCTGGAAAAGCTCGGGCGCGTAGACGCGGTGGGCGAAGCGTTCACGGTCTATAAACTCGGGCACGACCTCGATGTCTCGCTCCCGCGCCGCGAACGAAAAGAGGGGCGCGGCCATCGCGGTTTCGTCATCGAAGGCGACCCGCAGATGTCCGTCGCAGAGGCCGCGCGCCGGCGCGATTTCACCATCAACGCCATCCTCGAAGACCCGCTCACAGGCGAAATACTCGATCCATACGACGGTCAAGTTGATCTCGGACGCCGCACCTTGCGCGCCGTCTCGCGCGAGACGTTTGCAGAAGATTCTTTACGCGTGCTGCGTGCGGCGCAACTCGCGGCGCGCTTCGAGTTCGACATCCAAGCGGAGACCGTCGAGTTGTGCCGCACGATTGATCTCACGGACTTGCCTGCGGAGCGCGTCTGGGGCGAGTTGGAAAAGCTGCTCTTGCAGGCGGCGCGCCCTTCCGTCGGCTTCCGGTGGCTCGCGCGTCTGAACGCGACGCCGCAACTGTTTCCCGAAATTCAAGCCCTCTCCGGCGTGCCGCAGGAATACGACTGGCACCCGGAGGGCGATGTTGACGTACACACCTGGTTGACGATTGATCGCGCGCGCGAGTTGATAGACGACCTGCCTTACGCGAAGCAGGTGACGGTGATGCTCGCCGCGCTGTGTCACGATTTCGGCAAGCCCGCGACGACGGAGTTTGTCGAAGGGCGCACACGCTCGCGCGGGCACGACGAAGCGGGCGTCGCGCCGACCGAAGCGTTTCTGGATCGTCTGAAAATCTTCACGCTCGACGGCTACGACGTGCGCGCACAAGTCTTGGAACTCGTGCGGGCGCATCTGAAGCCGGGCGAGTTTTACAACAAGCGCGCGGAAATTTCCGAGGGCGCGTTCCGGCGTCTCGCGCGTCGCTGCGAACTCGACCTGCTCTATCGCGTGGCGCGCGCAGACACTCTGGGGCGCAACGCCGAGTGGGTTCCAAGCGAGCGTTGGTTCGACGCGGTGCCGCAGGAATGGTTCATATCGCGCGCGCGTGAACTGGCCGTCGAGAGTCGCCCGCCCGCGCCGTTACTGTTGGGACGACACCTGCTCGCGCTCGGACTCCAACCCTCGCCGCGCATCGGCGAGATCACGCGCGCCGTCTACGAGATGCAACTCGACGGGCGCGTCCGCACGCTCGAAGAGGCCGAGGCGGCGGCGCGAGAGTTGATCGAGTCGGACGCGTCTGCTTGAAAAGCGTGTTGCTGTGTTCGAGCCGGATGGAAGCGCTCTTCGTTGGAGTATCGTGGAGGGAACAATGTTCATCGCCTTGTATCGCTGGAAAGTAAAAGAGGGGCGCGAGCAGGATTTTCGTGAAGGCTGGCGTAAAAGGACGGAAGAGATTTATCGACAGGCCGGAAGTTTAGGCTCGCGCTTGCATCAGGCGGAAGACGGCGCGTGGGTCGCTTATGCTCAATGGCCTGACAGGCAAACTTATGACGCGGCGCAAAGTGTTCCGGTGATTGATGCAGGGGCGCGGACGATGTTTCGAGAGAGCATTGAAGAGTCGTACCCGGATATTTATATGAATGCCACGGACGATCTCTTGCAGGCGCAGGCGTTCACAAAGCAGGAATCCTGATTCCTTCTCCGCCGCGCCGTGCAAAGGCTTACGCCTGACCGCCCGACTTTTATGCGCACGCGCCCGTGGTGTAAGATGCCCTTTAAATCTCGCGCATGTTTTCCGTGATGAATCAACCGCAAACAGCCGCCGCCCGTCGCGCGCGGGCGTTTGTCTCTCGACCCGATTTTAATTTTAAGGAAACTTACAGATGATCGATTTTGAACTGACCGAAGATCACAAGTCCATACGCAACACCGTACGCGAGTTTGCGCAGAGGGAAGTCGCCCCGCGCATCAAAGAGTTGGACGAGCAGCAACGCTTCGACCGCTCCATCCTCGACAAGATGGCCGAGTTGAATCTGCTCGGCGTCTGCATCCCCGAAGAGTACGGCGGCGCGGGCTTCGACTACATCGCGCTCGGCCTCGTCTGCGAAGAACTCGAAGCCGTGGACACCTCCATGCGCGTCATCATGTCCGTCCACACCGGACTCAACAGCATGACGCTCTACACGTGGGGCACGGAAGAACAGAAGCAGAAGTATCTCGTGCCGCAGGCGAAGGGCGAGAAGATCGCGACCTACGGTTTGACCGAACCGGGGGCGGGGTCGGACGTGGTGGGCAGTCGTTCGACGGCGCGGCGCGAGGGCGACGAGTGGGTCTTGAACGGCGAGAAGATGTGGATCAGTCTCGCGGGCGACGTGGCCGATAATTTTCTCTTCTTCTGCTGGACGGACGAGGAGAAGCGTCGAAAACGCGACCACAACGGGATGTCGTGCTTCATCGTCGAACGCTCGATGCAAGGTTTCACGTCGGGCACGATCCACGGCAAGATGGGCATACGCGCGGGCAACACGGGCTACTTCTCTTTGCAGGATGTGCGCGTGCCCGCGGAGAATCTCGTGGGCGAAGAGGGCGAGGGCTTCAAGATCGCGATGTTTGCGCTCGAACAGGGACGCTACACCGTCGCTTCGGGCGCAACCGGAATTATCCGCGCCTCGCGCGACGCGTCAATCGCCTACGCCAACACGCGCGAGACGTTCGGCACGAAGATCGCCAACCATCAACTCGTCAAACAGAAGATCGCCGAGATGGAGGCCGACTACCAGATGTCGCACCTGCTCTGGCTGCGCGCAGGCTACTTGAAGAACGAAGGCAAGCCGAACGCGAAGGAGACGAGCCTTGCGAAGTGGCAGGCGACCGTCAGGAGCGAGAAGGCGGCTTCGATGGCGATTGAAGTCCACGGCGCGAACGGTTTTTCAAACGACTACCCGGTCGAGCGTTACCTGCGCAACTGCAAGGCCGCGATCATCTACGAAGGCACACGCGACATACACACGCTGATGCAGGCCGACTGGGCTTTGGGCTTGAAGAAAGAGAAGGCCGCGCGCAAAACCTTGCCGCCCTATCGCCCATCGGAAGCGCGCGAGGCGGTCGGGGCTGATTGAGATATGCAAAAACGATGAAGTAGGAACGATGAACGCGGAATGAAAGGCAAATTGTCTTTCATTCCGCGTTCATCGTTCCTACTTCATCGTTTCCCTCTGCGTCTCTGCGGTGAGTCCGTCTTTCAGGTCGAACACTTTCCAAACGGGCAAAATTAGAGCGTAAATGGTCGGTTCCGCGCGAGGGAAAGCAAAGTTCTATAATTTCTCCGCGCTCTCTGCTAGTATGGCGGCGCAAATCCGAAGGGGCGCGGGCAAGCTCGCAGTTTTCACCGACTCGCCGCACGAATCAATTTAAGACCGGGAGATAAAAAGAGGCATGGGCTATGAGATCAAGACCGAGCACCTGTCGTTAGACTTCTTGCGCGTGTGCGAGGCGGCGGCCATTGAAGCGGCGAAGACGATGGGACAGGGCGACCGCAAGTATTCCGACCACGTCGCCGTCGAAGCGATGCGCGAGGTGATGGACACGGTGCCGATGCTCGGTCGAATCGTGATCGGCGAAGGTGAGCGCGACGAAGCCCCTATGCTCTACATCGGCGAAGAGGTGGGCGAGGGCGTGCGCGCCGCGAAAGAGACGGGCGAGAAGTGCGACCCGGAAGCCTACCCGGAAGTTGACATCGCCGTTGACCCGCTCGAAGGCACGAATTTGTGCGCGCTCGGCGCAAACAACGCCATCGCCGTGCTCGCCGCCTCCGAGCGCGGCGGCCTCCTGAACGCGCCCGACATCTACATGGACAAGATCGTCGTCGGCCCTTCTTCGCGCGGCCGCGTGGACATCAACGCGCCCATCAAAGATAACTTGCAGGCGATTGCCAAAGGTCTGGGGCGCGACGTGGACGACCTGACAGTGATCGTGCTCGACCGCTCGCGCCATAAACAACTGATTCAGGAAGTGAGAGACGCGGGCGCGCGCATCCGCCTCATCTCCGACGGCGATCTGTCCGCAGGGATTTCGGCGGCGGTTGCGGGCACGAACATCCACGCGCTCGTCGGCATCGGCGGCGCGCCCGAAGGCGTGATCACGGCGGCGGCGATGAAGTGTCTGAACGGCGAGATACAGGCGCGTCTCGTGTTCGACCCGGAGCGTCTGGACGTGGACAAAAACAAGGTGCCGCCGCAGGAAGAGGTCGTCGAGCGGCTGAAAGAGATGGGCATTGACGACCCGAACAAGGTCTATAGCACGGACGATCTCGCGCCCGGCAAAAAGATCATCTTCGCCGCCACGGGCGTCACGGACGGCGCGCTCCTGCGCGGCGTGCGCTTCTTCGGCGCGGGCAAACGCACGCACTCGCTCGTCATGACCACAGAGGCGCGCCACATACGCTTCGTTGACACCGTCCACGTCGAGGGCGGGCCGGACACGGTGATTAGATTTTAGGGATGAGGGCGGAGGGATGAATCAGAATAATCATTCAAGCGGTTGAATAGTTCTGATTCATCCCTCCGCTCTCCGCCTTCATGCCTCGTTTAGTTTATGCCAGCTTCCCCTGATAGTTATGTTTCGCCGTTTGCGCCGAGGGCGGGTGAGTTCTCGTTCGG
Organism: Pyrinomonadaceae bacterium; assembly: GCA_036009085.1. GTDB lineage: Bacteria > Acidobacteriota > Blastocatellia > Pyrinomonadales > Pyrinomonadaceae > JAIVJZ01. The sequence continues at coordinate 6,501 of DASYMM010000614.1, forward strand.
GCGTGGGGCTTGGGCGTGTGTCGCGGCGTGCGCGCTGGTGTGGCTCGGGTTGATCGCGGGCGCGCCTGTGGCGGCGGGCGGCGGGCATGAGACGGTCGCGTTTGTTCTCTATCACGGCTTGAGCGGCATCTGTCATCAAATGCCGGAGCGCGCCTTCTGGCTGGCGGGGCACCCGCTCGCGGTGTGCGCGCGTTGCACGGGCATCTACGCGGGCTTCGCTCTGGCAACTCTGCTCTACCCGCTCGTCGCGCGCCGCCTGCCTGCACGCGGGACGCCGCGACGCGAATGGCTCATCCTCGCGCTCGCGCCGACGGCGTGCGATTTCACGCTCGGCATCACCGGTCTGTGGGCGAACACGCACCTGTCGCGTGCGTTGACGGGCGCATGGCTCGGCGCGTGGCTCGCCTTTTACGTCGTACCCGGGGTGCTGGAAATAAGTTTGAACGGATGGCGCGGCACAATCGCCGGGTCTTCATTTGATCAACCGGCGGTCTGAACCTTTCGTGCTGCACGAGGCGCGTGCGTCAGCCGTTTCAAAGTGCCTACGCTGCAATCCGGCAGCAAAAAATTTGTACAAAAGCTGTATCGAATCTCCTTAGATGAGGTGAAACATGGATAATAGAATGAACCCGGCGATCATCGGCGGCTCGGTCGCCGGGGTGTTGTCAATCATCCCGGTGATCGGCTCCTGCTGTTGCCTCTGGGCAATCGGCGGCGGCGTGCTCGCCGTCTATCTGTACCTGAAAGACGCGCGCGTACCGATGACGCCTGCGGACGGCGCGACGCTCGGCGCAATCGCGGGCGGCATTGCCGCCGCCATCAGTTTGATCATCGGCCTCCCCGTCGCGATCATCTTCGGCGCGGCGGCGATGACCGATGCGTTCCAACGCGCCAACGTGCAGATACCCTTCACCGGCATGGCACTCATGGTGGTGACCACGCTGATTCGCGCCGTGATCATCCTCGCTCTGTCGGCTGTCGGCGGTCTCATCGGCGCGGCCATCTTCGGCAAGCAAGGCCCCGGCGGCGCAGTGCCTCCTCCGCCTCCACCTCCTGCGGGCGGCTACGACGCAGGCGGCGGCGCTGGCACCAGCGGCTTCGGCAGCTAAACTCATACCCGGCGCGCTTGTTTACAACTAGACGGCGCGCCGGAAGCCTGACGCTCGCATGGCGGACGGCAAGCGGTGTCGTTTTCCGAACGGACACTTTGCTTGCCGTCCTCCCCGTGCGCCGCTGCTCTCGTCCTTTCACGGTAATAAACGTATGACTGAAAAGACGCGCGCCGCCCTCGTCGGTGGCGTCACGCTCGGCTTGCTCTCCGCGCTTCCTCCGATCAGCCTCGGCAACATGTGTTGCTGCCTGTGGGTTGTCGGCGGCGGCGCGCTGGCCTCTTACCTGTACATCCGCCGCTCGCCCACGCCCGTCCTGCTCGGACAGGGCGCGGAACTCGGCGTGCTCGCCGGAGTCGTCGGGACGGTGGTGTCGCATTCCATAGGCATCCCGCTCGGACTGATTCTCGGCGACACTTTCAACGAATACATGGTGCGGGCGTTTGAAAGTTTTAACCCGCAGTTGGGCGAAGAAGTGCGGCGCGCCGTGGAGCAGGCGCAGGCGCAGACCTTCGCGCAAAAACTGCCGGTCATACTCGGCACGGCGGCCTTCAACTCCGTCATCTACGTCGCCTTCGCCACCCTCGGCGGCCTGCTCGGCGTCAAACTCTTTGAGAAGCGCGTGAACACCGTGGATAACCTGACGCCCCCGCCCCCGCCGTCCGACTTCGGCGGAAGCCCGCCGCCGCCCCCGAACTATAACGTGCCTCCGCCACCTCCGCCGCCGAACTTCAACGGCTGAGAAGTTACGAACTCGTCTAACCGCAAAGGCACGAAGGCACAAAGTTCAAGCACCGACTATCGCCGACTATTTTTGTGTCTTCGTGCCTTCGGGTTGAATCATTTAAACGACGCTGGAAGTTTGTGAGCGCGCGTCGGTTCGGGTACAATGTGCGCGGTTTACGGG
>DASYMM010000615.1:0-36786 GCA_036009085.1 Pyrinomonadaceae bacterium
CACGGGCGGGCGCAAGGTCGGCGTCATCAACATGACGGACAAGGCGGGCGGCGAGCCTTACAACGATCTCGACCTGCACCTGCTGGAGACGATGGTTCCGCAGATGGCGCTCGCGCTCGACCGCGCCGGTTGGCACCAGAAGGCGACGCAGTTTCAACTCCTCTCCATCACCGACCCGCTGACGGGTTTGCTTAATCGTCGCTATCTCGAAGAGCGTCTCGGCGAGGAGTTCGAGCGTTCCAAGCGACACCGTTTCCCCATGAGTTTTTTGATGGTGGATATAGATAATTTCAAGGAGTATAACGATCTCAACGGGCATCAGGCGGGCGACATCGCTTTGGAGATCACGGCGCAATGTCTGAAGTCTGCGCTGCGTTCGGCTGACGTGGCCTCGCGCTACGGCGGCGAAGAGTTCAGCATCCTTCTGCCGCAAACCAATCTGACGGAAGCCCTCGTGATCGCCGAGCGCATTCGCAGCCGCGTGGAGAAATCTTCCTACCCGCACGGCGAGAGCCAGCCGCACGGTGCGGTCACTGTCAGCATCGGCGTCTCCGCCTTCGGGCCGAAACTCGAAACCCCTTCGAGCATCATCGGTGCAGCCGACCACGCGCTTTATGTCGCCAAGAGCCGCGGCAAAAACTGCGTCGTCTCTTACGTCCCTCCCACCAATTCATCCCCCGCCCGCGATGTCAACTGAAAACCTCTTCAAGGCCGCCCCGGCCAAGCGCATACTGGGTCGCGTCGCGCCCGAAAACTTTATCGGGCGAAGCGAACACTTGCGCGAAATCCTCGCGCTCGCGCCGCAGATGGCCGCGCGACGCGGCCTGCTCGTCCACGCCGCGCCCGCCGCCGGAGCCTCGGAACTCTTACGGCAGGCTTACGACAAACTCTTCCAGCAACGCGGTGGCGCGTCGCCCATCTATTTCGCGTTCACGCGACAGGAACAGACCGTCGCGGCAGCCGCGCGCCGTTTCCTGCACACGTTTCTCACCCAACTCATCGCGCACCGTCGCGGCGACGCATCCTACGTCAACGCGCCGCCCGCGCTGCGCGACCTGATTGAACTGGCAGACCCTGCGGACTACGAATGGATCGAACGTCTCGTCGTGACTTACGAGCGTGCGCGCGAAGCGAGCGACGAACTCGCGCTCGTGCGCCTGTGCCTGAGCGCGCCCGTGCTCGCGGCGGCGCGCGGGGCGCGCTCCGTCGTATTGGTTGACGAGATACAGAACATCGAAAAGCTCAGAGGCGAAGTCGAACTCGGCAACGAGATCGCGCAGGTCTCGATGCACGGCGACGTGCCTTTCGTCTTGTGCGGATTGCGTCGCGGCCTGCTCGACGAGTTGAGCGGCGGCAACGCCCCGCACCGTTTCGACGGCTTCGGCACGATTCATCTCGAAGGCTTGAAGGAGGCGGACGCGCGCACGCTCGTCGAGCGTCTGGCCTACACGGAGCGCGTCGCGCTCAACGACGAGACGCGTGATCTCGTCGTGCAACTGTTCAACGGCAGCCCGTTTTACATCACGTCGTTTATGTACGCGGCGCACCGGGATAACGTCTCGCTCACGAGTTTTCTAGAGTGCCAGAAAGTTTACGTGGACGAAGTTCTGGGCGGGCGCATCAATCGCCGCTTCAACGCCATCCTCGAAGAAGTGACGCCCTCCGTCACCACGCGCCGCGCTCTCGTGCGCCTGTTGCACGATGCGGCGACGAACGCCGGAGGCAAGTCGCCCGTTGAGGCTTGGCGCAGGCGTCTCGAACTCGAACCGGACGAACTCTACCCGCTCATGTTCGCCCTCCACGTGCGCGAACTCGCCGGCTTCAACGCGACCTTCATGGAGATCGGCACGGAGTCGCTGTGGCGCGATTACCTGCGCGCGAGTTATCGCCTGCAAGTCTCCGCCGAACCGCGCGCCTTAGTTGTGGCCGACACACTGGTCGAGACTTTGAAGCGTGCGCCGCAGACGATGGCGCGCCACTATCGCCGCGCCGCCGCGCTGGGCTTGCGCGAACTGCTCGCGCGTTTTGACGAGCAGCGCGTCGCCGCGAGCCTCCTCCATCACGACCGTTTCAGCCGCATCTATCGCGGCATGGAGACGGATGAGATCGAACTCGGACTCGACGCCGAAACCGACCTGATACGCCTGCCGCAAATTGTCCACGCGGCGAGTTGCGCTTCGTTCCACCCGCCGATGCTGCACGTCTGCGACGAGGAACGCGCCGCCGTCGCACACGGTTTCGACGCGATGCCTTACACGGACGCGAACGAAGTCGTCTGGCTCACCGCCGAGATTGATTCCAAACTCGAAGCCGGGCGCGCCGTGACAGAAGTTTGGTGCGAACGCCTCACGCAGGTCGGCTACGCCTGCGGCTTCAAACGCTTCAAGCTGTGGCTGGTCGCCCCCGAAGGATTTTCGGCGGAGGCTTCGGAACTGCTGAACGAGCGAGACGCTTTCAGTTCGAGTCGCAAACAACTCGAACTCCTGACGGCGCGCCTCAGCCCCGAAACGACCGACGCGCACGCGGCGGCGGAGGCGAATGCGCCGGACGAATTCGAGATGGTGATCCCGATGGGGAGCGATACGGAACTCATCGCGGCGCACACGGTCGAGCAGATCGCGCGGCGTCTGGACTTCTCGGCGGAGGCCATCAACCAGATAAAAACCGCGCTGATCGAGGCTTGCATCAACGCTTCGGAGCACAGTCTCAGCCCCGACCGAAAAATTTATCAACGTTTTCGTCTGGAAAGTGATAAATTAGTAGTCACAGTATCAAGCAGGGGTATTATCGTGCCCTCTCCCACACATGCCGGAACCAACGGCAGCGAAGCACGAGAAGAGAATAATGGACGCCGGGGCTGGGGTCTGAAACTAATTCGCACTCTGATGGATGAAGTCGAGTTCGAGCGGGTTGACGACGGCACGCGCCTGCGGATGGTCAAGTACCTACACCGTTAGAAGGGGCCGCAAAAAAATGGGTAACTCGCACGACCGTTCTCCGGTGCGCTCCGAGCGCAACGGGGACATCGCCATTATTTATGCCAGCGACTATCTCAACAAGTTGAGCGGCGAACGCGTCGAACGCGAATGCCGCGTGCAACTCGACGCAGGCTGCCGCGCGCTTGTCGTTGACTTCAAAAACACCGGACTCGTCAACAGCATCGGCGTCTCGATCATGCTCGGCGTGATTGACGCGGCGGAGCGCGCCAGCGCGCCGCTCGTCTTCTCGAACGTCAACGCGCAGGCCGCGCAACTCTTCGAGATACTCGGCCTGACGCGCCACGCCCTGCTCGCGCGTGATGAAGCGGACGCGCTCGCGATGCTGTCGGAAGTGAACGCCCCGCCGCACGGGCGTCAGGTTCCGGTGGGCAGGCACACTTAATCGCCGCTTGATTCGATGACTGATCAAACAACTAAACTCATTCACGCTTTCTCCGCCCTCGCAGACCTCGGCGAAGAACTCGCCGACACGCGCGACTTCGAGGAGATGGTGCGCTCCACGCTCCATGTCGTGCTCGGTTCGCTCGGCGTCATGCGCGGCGCGGTGGCCGAGTATGTGCAGACAGACGATTTGCTGCGCTTCGTGGCCGCGTGGGGACTCGGCGAAGACACGCCCGAAAAGTTTCCGCTCGATTCCCGAAACGCGGAAATCTTCTCCACGGCAGACCCGCGCGCCCTCTCGCTCGTCGATCAGGAACAACTCGCGCTGATCGAAACCCGCCTCGGCACGCAACTCACGGGCGCGCTCCGGGAACTTCACGTCAGTCTCGTCGTGCCGCTCGTCGTGCATAAAAAATTCGTCGGCGTGATCCTGCTCGGCGGCAAGGCGACGGGAGAAAGTTTCACTTCGGACGAGAGGGAAGTCGTGCGCACGATGGCGCGCCACATCGGCGTGGGGATTTACAATCACAGGTTGCTGCGCGAAGTGGAGCAGCGCGCGGAAGAGAATCGCGGACTCTACGAAGACTTACGCACCATCTACAAAGACACCGTGCGCGCCTTTGCGGCGGCGATTGATTGCAAGGACAAATATACGCAGGGGCATTCGGAGCGCGTCGGGAAGTATAGCGAGATCATCGCGCGCGAAATGGGTTGGAGCGAGGAACGCGTGGAAGGCATCGCGGTGGCGGGTTACCTGCACGACATCGGCAAACTCGTCGTCGAGCGCGACATCATCAACGCGCCCTATAAAATTGACGCCAAGCAATCGTCCGAACTCAACCGTCACCCCGCCGCCGGTTACGAAATACTCGCGCCCATCAATCACCCGTTCGCGGACATCCCTCTGATGGCGAAGTATCACCACGAGCGCATTGACGGGCGCGGCTACCCGGAAGGCTTGACCGGCGAGCAAATCCCTCTGGGCGCGAAGATCGTCTCGGTCGCAGATTCGTTCGACGCGATGACGACGGATAGGACTTACAAGCGACGAAAAGTTTTCACAGAAGTCGTCGAAGATTTTCGCAAGAACGCGGGCAAGCAGTTTGCACCCGAAGTTCTGGCCGCACTGTGCCGCGCGCTGTTGAAGGAAGTGCAAGGCGAGACGAAAGAGCGACGCATGACGAAGCTTCTCGGCAAAGACTACCTCGAAGCCGCAGAGTGCGCGCCGCTCCTCATCGAACTCATCGCCGAACTCGAATCCGGCGCGACGCTCGCCGCGAGCAGCGCGTAGCCAAAAGCACTCACCGCAGAGGCGCAGAGCCAAACCGCAGAGGGGGCGCAGAGAATTAAGTTTCTCTGCGCCCCTTCTGCGTGATCTCTGCGTCTCTGCGGTGAAGGTTTTATTGCTCCGGTTGTTTGCACCCCGGCCCTAAGAGCGCGTCAATCTTGCCGCTGAGGATGGGATGCTTGTCTGCCTCCGCGTTCAATTCCACCCAGTCTTGAAACTCGACGGGCAGCGCGGCATCCGAGAAGATCGCTTCGACGGGACACTCCGGCACGCACGCGTCGCAATCAATGCAGGTTTCCGGGTTGATGTAGAGACGATCCGGCAGTTCGTGGAATGCTTCGACGGGGCAGACCGCCGCGCAGTCCGTGTATTTGCAATCAACGCAAGCCTCGGTCACGATATACGTCATCGTCTGTTTGTCTCCTCGAACAATCCGCCAAAAGTTTCGCGCGCCGGTTTTGTCAACACGCGCGCCGCGCATCAATCAACGCGGTTGGATGCGCAGGGTGTAGCTGCAAATTTCGATCTTGTCGTCGGGCGCGACGGGCACGCTCTCGTCGCGCGGGGCTTCCGTGCCGGAGATGAGCGTGGCGTTGCGGCCTTTGGCGGTCAGCCAGTATTTGCCTTCGGGGTCGCGCGAGAGCGTCGCATGCACGCGGCTCACTTCCGGGTCGCCCTTGATCGGCAAGTCAACCGCGACGGACTTCGAGCCGCGCCCGATGGTGATCTCAGGCTTCGTGACCGGCACGACTTGTTGACGCACGCCGCCGCGCCACAGTTCGACCGCAAACAACTCGACGACCCGCGCGCTGACGCGTGTGACTTCGCCTTCGTTCGGTTCGCCTTCGCCCTGCAAGGCCGCATCGGGCGTCGTCGTCGCGCCAATCTCCGCCGCTTCGGGGCGCGCCGTCACCATCGTGTGCCCGCTCTCGGTCGCGTCCCAGACGGGCTGCACGCGAAACTGCCCCTTCTCCAGAGTGCCGTCCACGCGCAGTTCGACGGCGAAGGATTTCGTGGCGAGTTGCGTCGAGCCGCTCAATTCGCGCGCGCGTTCGGAGAGCACGTAGAAGAGTCCCTGTTCGAGGCCGCGCCGCTTCTCGCCCTGCCAGTCCTTGTCGTCTTCGCCGCTTAGATAGACGATGTACTCGGGCGGGATGTAGGTCTGCCCGCCGGGCGGCGTGAACATCTCGCGCTGCATCACGATCTCTATTTCGCGCGCGACCTTGACCAGAAACTCTTCCCAGACGCGGCGCGGTTTCGCCTGCTCGTCAACGGAAGCGAGCGGGTCTTCCTCGCCCTCGCCATCAATCCACTTGCGTATGGATTCCAGTATGCTCACGTTTCATCCACCTCTCACGTCATGTGCGCCAACAACTCGCTCTTGCGTTCAAAAAAACTTATCTGAAAAACTTATCTTAACCTCGTGCCGTCAATCCAGCCTTGATCCGCAGACTCTTCTCCGAGACGCGGGAAGCCGCGCTGTATTATTTCGACTTCGCACCAGTTGCCGCTCACTTGCAGGATACGCACGCGCGAACCGCTCTCCACCTCGCCGATCCTGTTATAAGTTCTGCCCGCGCCGGATCGCAAGTTGACGTTGGTGGTCGTCGTCATCTCGCGCCCGACTTGCAGGCCGCCGGGATTCGCAGGCGTCGTGCTCTGTCCGGTTGACGCCGGAGCCGTGGGCGCGCTGCGTTGACGGCTGCGCACTTGATATTGAATGCCGAGCAGCAGGAGCGCAAAACCCGCGAGCAGGAGCAGCGCGACGATCCACGGGCGCGCGTGTTCCGTAAACCAGGTCTTGCGCGGCATGAGCGTCGCGCCGCGTTCTTTAGGCTTCGCGGCGGGCGCGTCCGGCTTCGGCGGCGTCTGCATCTTCCGCTCGTTTGACGTTTGAGACATCGCCGCCGTGGCTGCCGCCGCTTCAACTGCTTTCGCCTGCGGCTTGGGCGGCTCGGCGAGCGCGACGGGCACGACGATGCGCGGGCGAACTTTCGCGCCGCCGCTTTGCTGTTGCGGTTGAACCTGCGGCTCGAATTGCGCGGGCGACGGTTCGGGCGGCAGAGGCACGACGCGCTGTGCGCCGCTGACTTGCGAGAGCGGGCGCGTCTCTTCGCCGTTCGGCTGCGTCAAGAGTTGCGTCTTCGGCATCAGGGCGTCGCTCAGTTCGTTCCAGAAATCGCGCACGCTCTGGTAACGCTTCGCCGGGTTCGTCTCCGTGCCGCGACGCAAAACGCGCAGGACGAAAGAAGCCCACGGCGCATCAGCCATGTGCGCCGGCAACTCCGTGATCGGTCGCTGCGAGAAGCGTCGCGGCGCTTCGCCGGTCAGGAGCATGTAAGCCGTCTTCGCGAGCGAGTACACGTCTGCGGCGGGCGTCAGTTGCGTGACGGGGCTGGTGAGCGAGCCTGTGCCGAGCACCCCGGCCTGCATGAGCGGGTGATGCTCCGGCGCGGCGTACACGTCCGTCCCGACGCGTGTGATCAAGCCTTCGGTGGCCTCGATTTTGGCGACGCCGAAGTCCGCGATCTTGACGACCTGCCTGTCGGCCGTGAGTAAAAGATTCTGCGGCTTGATGTCTCTGTGAATAACGTCGTGCTCGTGCGCGTGCGCGAGGCCGTCGCAGATTTGGTCTAGATAGTAGAGCGCGCGGTCGAGCGTGAGCGGGTGGCTGCGGCAGAGCGCGGCCATGTCGCCGCCGGGCAGGTATTCGAGGACGAGATAGTGAAACGTCGTGCCCGCCATGTCTATCGCCGTGCCGTGGCCGAGACGATTGATGATGTTCGGATGGCGCACGCGGTCGAGCGCGACGGCTTCGTTGCGAAAATTTTCGATGAGCGTGTGTTCGAGTTCCTGATCAATCGAGCCTTGCAGGAAAAGGTTGAGGGCTTTGATGACGACCATCTGCGGCGAGCCGCCGCCCGCCGCCGCGTCGCGCGCCAGATAGACTTCGGCATAGCTGCCGCGCCCCAGACATTCGAGAATGTCGTAGCGCCCGTCGAGCCTGCACTGTTGAAGTCTTAATTCACTCATGCGTTGTTCGCAAACTTAACTCAAAACCTTTTCGCCCAAACGACAGAGACAACTTAACGCGGCTGTTGCGGCGCGGTGTCAACTGTAGGAACGCTCGTCGCGCCCGTTCCTTGTTCTTCGATGACGCCGCCGAAGGAATCGGAGGCGACGCGAATGGCGTCGGGGTTATTCGCGCGCAAGGCGGCTGCCGCGAGCGTCATGCGCGTGTCGAGCCTGACCGGGTCGCGACCGGGCGCGAATTGGGCGTCAATCTTGTTATTCGCGATCTTCAAGGCTTCGACCGCTTCCGGGTATTTGCCGGACAGAAAGAGCGCGCGCCCGTAGAGCGCGAGGAAGACGGCGTCGGTCGAATCGAGCGGTTTGCCGCCGTTTTCGTTCGCCATGCGCTGCGCTTCTGCGTGCGGCGAGGAATCAACCGCAGCCTTCAACCTGTTATAGGTGTCGTTGATGTTTAGCTCGCTCGCGGGCGTCGGCGTCGCGGCGGTCGGGGTGGACGACGCGGCGGTCGGGTTCGCATTGCCCGAGTTGGCGGCGAGTGCGGCGTTAGACTGATTTTGCTGGTAGCGCATGCCGCCGTAGAACGCCGCCGCCGAGGCGACTAAGAGCAACAGAAGGACGCCGAACCAGCGGCTCGCGCGACCCGTCGGGCTGCGCTCCGCCTGCGCGCGTGCGGGTTGCGGCGTCGCCGTAGATGCGGCGGTAGCGGCGGCGTGTTCCTCCGTGTCTATGCGCAACTTGGTGTTTGCGGCGGCGCGCGGCGTGGCGTGCGTGTCGGGGAGGTCTGGCGCGAACGCGCCCTTGATGGGCGTCTGAAACATCGTCGTCGTTGACGCGGCGACCTCACCTGCTTTGTTCGCGCCCGCCGCGACTCGCGCCGCGCGTTCGGTCAGAAGCGTGCGTTCGTCTTCGTCCGCCGACGCGTCTCTGCGTGGCGTGTAAGCAGGCGCGCCGACGCGGACGACGACCGCCGTGAGATTATCCTCCGCGCCGCGCTCGAAGCAGCGTCGCTTCATCTCCGCGCAGGCCGCGTCGAGCGACTCGCCGCCGCGCAGGAGCGTGCTCAACTCTTCGTCGGGCAAGTGGCGCGTGATGCCGTCGGAGCAGAGCAGAAAGATCGTGCCGTCTTCAACCTCGATGGTCTTCATGTCAACTTCGACGGCCTGCTCCGCGCCGAGCGCGCGGCTGATGACATTGCGGCTCGGGTGATTCAAAGCCTGTTCGGGCGACATGCGGCCTGCGCGCACCTCTTCTTCCACCACCGAATGATCTTCCGTCTCGCGCTCAAGTCGCCCGTCGGGCGTGAGTCGATAGAGACGCGAATCGCCGACGTGGCCGATGGTCGCCTGATGGCCGTCGAGATGGAGCGCGACGATGGTGGTCGCCATCATGGAGAGTTGTCGCTGCTCGTGCGACATCTGGTAGATGGAAGCGTTGGCGCGCTGGATGGCGATCTCCATCAAGTCTTCGATGTCGTCGCCGTCCTTGTGATGCCGGAAGGCTTCGCCGAGCACCTCGACGGCGGTTTGCGAAGCGACCTCGCCCGCCTGCGCGCCGCCCACGCCGTCTGCCACGGCGAAGATGCCGCGCTCCGCGTCAACGAGCATCGAATCCTCGTTGAGCGGTCGCTTCTGGCTCAGTCCGCGGTCTGTAACGGACGCGACTTCGACTCTGACTCCGGCTGATTGCTCACTCATTCAACAGCCTCCGGGATGAAAGGTTCTCTAGCGGTGCTTGACGACGACGCCGACGCGGGGCGCGGTCGCGCGGAATTCGCGGCGGCGTCGCGCGCGTTGCGATTGGAAAAAGCCATCAACATGCCGAGCATGGCGAAACTCGTGATCAAACTGAATCCTCCGTGGCTCACAAACGGGAGCGTGATGCCCGTCATCGGCAGGGCGCGCGTGATGCCGCCGATGTTGATGAGAGCTTGAAAGCCGATGAAAGCCGTCAAGCCCGCCGAGCAGAGCTTGGTGAACATGTCGCGCGCGTCAATCGCCGTGCGCATCCCTGCGTTGACGAACACGATCAGGGCGAGGATGACGAGCGCGCCGCCCGCCAACCCCAACTCTTCGCCGATGGCCGCGTAAATATAGTCGGAATCGGCGACCGGGATCACTTCCGCGAAACCGAGTCCGAGGCCGCGCCCCGTCAGGCCGCCCGAAGCGATGCCGAAGGTGGCCTGCGCGGGTTGAAACGCGATGCGGTCGAACCACACGTCAACGTTCACCGTGTCCCTCATCGTCTCGCTCGATTCGGCGAGTTCGCGCATGCGCTGATCTCTGGCGAGCGCGTCGTCGTAGTCTTTCTTCCACCAGGATTCGTTGGGCGAGGGCGGGTTGAAGCCGTCGAGCCAGAGATGGAAACGCTGCTTGATGCGCGCAGGCAAAGCGGCCTGCACGGGGCGCGAGAGCGTCGGCAAAAGCGGCACTTTCTCCTGCACGTTCGGCGGGAGCGACCCCGCGACGAGCACGCCGATGACGAGCACGACCGAGCCGACGAAGACGAGGAGTTGCGGCCAGCGACGCACGGCGACGAGATAGAGCGTCGCGTATGCGCCGCTGAAGACGAGCATCTGCCCGAAGTCTTTGAGAGCGAAAAACGGGATGAAGGGAATCATCGCCATCACAATCAAGGGCACGATGGCCTGTGCGCGCGGCATGCCCCAGTAAGTTTTGGCGAGGTCGCGGTAGTAAGCCGTCAGGATTCCGGCGAAGCCGAGGAGGAAGGGAATCTTTGAAGGCTCCCAAGGCGTCATGTTACCTAACGCCTTGCCCGCGCTCGACGTGACTACAGCCGCGACGAGCGGGACGAGCGTGATGAGCACGATGATAAAACTGTGCCGCTGCACCCAGTTGAGAAATTCGTCGCGCATGCAGAAGTAGTAGGCGATGCCGAAGGCGACGAAGGCGAGAATCGGAATCCACGTGTAGCCGGACGTGAGCACGCGCGCGACCGTCACGTCCGATTGCGTCTCGGCCTGATTTTGCAACTGCGCTTCGACCTGTTCGCGGTTGGTCGAGAAGCCCAACATCTTCTTCTTGTCGTCGTCGTAAAATTTGTTGATGAAGCGTAGGCGTTGCACCTGCGTCTTTTCGGCGCGCGCTTCGGCCTTGTTGCGCGAGCCGTATTCGGGGTCGCTGTAGAGGCGATATTGCACGAGCATGCCGAGCGAGAAGAGCAGGATCGCCGTCGTGTACAAAGCCCAGTTGCCGCGAAACTTCATCCGCCGCGCGAGCCACAGCACGAGAAAGAAGACGGGGACGTAGAGCAGGAGATCGCGCACCGCGCTCACGGTCGAAGGTTGATAACCGCGCAGGAGTGCGGCGCGGCCGACGGCCACGTAACCGGCGATCTGCAAGCCGACGATGAGCAGCAGGATGAAGAGATGTGTCGAGGCACGATTTTTCATGACTGGTCGGGTCTAGAACGCAACGCTTAAAAGCGAAAGACATGAACCACGAAATGACACGAAACAACGCGAAAAATTTTTAGCGTGTCTTCGTGTGAGTTCGTGGTTTTGCTTTTCATGCTTTTTATTTATGAGCTTATTCCTGATAACTTTTACTCAACGATGACAACTTCGTTTTATTGCCTGACGGCGACAGCCTTCGGCGTCGGTTTCGGTTGCGACGGGCGCGGCGTCGGCTGCGTCTGTCCGGGTCGCGGCGTGGCCGACGGTTGACGCGTGCCGTTCGGTTGCGCCTGTGGCCGCGCCTGTTGCTGCTGCTGTTGTTGCTGTCCGCCCGGCGCGCCCTGAATGTTGCCGAGCAATCCGAGGTCGCGCGCTTTCAGGACGAGCGCGGCGGCGATGGGCGCGGCAGCGCGCGAACCGTAGCCGCCGCCTTCGACGATGACGGCCATCGCGATTTGCGGGTAATCGAGCGGCGCGATGCAGAGAAACCAACTGTCAATGCGTTTCTCTTCCGAGATCACGATCTGCCTGTACTCGCGTATGATGTTGCCGCGCCGGTCGCGTTCGTATTTTTTGACGGTCTTCGGTTCGCCCGTCTTCGGGTCGTATTCGGGCACGTCCTTTTGCGCCGTGCCGGTCTTGCCGCCCGAAGTGATGCCCGCCGCTTGGACGGGGCCAAAGACGCCGCGCGCCGTGCCCGAAGGGCCGCCCGTGACGAGTCCCATGATGCGACGCATATCTGCGGCCTTGTCAGGCGAGACGACTTGATTGAACACGGCGGGCGGTTGGTTGTACTCGATCTTCGGCTTCATCAACTTGCCTTCGAGGTTGGCGATGGCCGACGCGGCGAGCGCCATCTGAAACGGCGTCATCTGTCCGGCGTAGCCTTGCCCGAAACCTTCGATGGCGAGATCGTAAGGGCGCATCTTCGCCGCCGTCACGATGGTCGCTTCGCTCGGCGCGAGCGCGCGTGCGAGGGCGGTGCTTGAGGTGTTCCAGATTTCAGTTTGACGACGCCCGCGCGTCGCTTCTTCGGGCGTCGCGTACGCGCCGATGCCGACGAGTTGCGCGCCCTGCTTCAAGCGTTCCGCGCCCATCTTCACCGCCGCCTGCGCGAAATATTGATTGCACGAAACTTCATAGGCCGTGTCCACGCCGATCAAGCCGTGGACTTCGCCCGCGCCGCCATCGTCGAAAATGGCTTTCGCGCCGGGCTGCGCGTAGTAGCCGCCGCCGCTGCACAGGTATTTGTCGTTCTGCGTCCCGGCGAGATACTGCGCGATCATGGTGACGGTCTTGAAGGTCGAACCGGGAATGTAGTAGCTGCGGAGCGAGCGGTTGACGAGCGGGCTGTTGCGTTTGTCGGCGTCGAGTTTGATCCAGTTGCTTTCGTCCTGCACTTCGGCGAGCGTGTAGGTGGGGTTGCTGTACATGGCGAGCACTTCGCCCGTCTGCGGATTCAACACGACCACCGCGCCGTGCCGGTCGCGCAACTGTTCGACCGCGGCCTTCTGCAACTCGCTGTCAATCGTCAAACGCACGTCGAGGTTGGCGGGCTGTTTGATGTCGCGCTCGAAGAGCACGTCAATCGCTTCGGGAGCCGCGCCGCTTTGCACGCCGAAGAGCGCGCGCTCGATCCCCGCGTCGCCGCGTTCCGAACCGAACAACTGCGCCATCTCTCTGTCCATCGGATACTCGCGCACGATGCGCCCGTTGTCGCCGCGTTTATAGAGCGCGAGCGCGCGGTCGAGGCTGCCGGAACGATCCAGAATCCAGCCGCGCAGCGTTGATTCCGAAAGTCTACGGTTGCGCAAATCTTTATAGTTGAGATCGGAGAAACGGTCGTTGCGCTCTTCGGCGTAGCGCGCCCAGTAGACGTGGAAGCCGAAGACCGTGAGCGAGAGGATGAGGAAGAGCCAGCGCAGCGCGTAGAGTCCGCGATTCGTGGAGGTGACGCCGAGCCTCTGCCGCACCTCGGCCGGCAAATCCGCGGGCGCAACCGACGCCAGAGCCGAACGCCGCCGACGCATCCCCAGCACCAGCGACAAACCGAGCAACAAGATCATCAACCCCAGTCCCGCCACGTAAATCAAACTCAACAGGGCGGGCTGCTTCTCCGGTATAACTTCTAAAAGAAACATATTTTTAAGTGACGAGTGACGAGTAACGAGTTGAAGACAAGATCAAGTTTTCCTTTAACCTTTCAGTTAATCTCTCTGTGACGAGCGAAAGACAAGTTTTTTTGTTTTAACTTGTCACTCGTCACCTGTCACTCGTCACTGCTTTTTGAATCTGACCTCGACATCGCCGAAGCCGACGACATCGCCGTCTTCGAGTTGGCGCGCTTCGCCGTAATTGATGCGCCTGCCGTTTATATAAGTTCCGTTTACCGAACCTGTGTCGGAAACGAGCAAAGTTCCTTCGCGGTTCATCAAAATCGCGGCGTGAATCTTCGAGACGCTCGGATGCGCGAGCGACAGATCGCAATCCGTCGCTCGCCCGACGCTCAGGCGTCTGCCGCCCGGTTTGAAGTAGAGCGTCTGGTCTTCCGCCTCCTTGCCGATTTGGATGCGCGCGTGCACCGCTGTATTTTTCGCCGCCGCTGCTCCGAGAGACGACGAAGGCACGGCTCCTGCCGCTGCTTCTCCCGCCGCCGCACGCGCGCGCTCCTCATCCTCGCGCTGCAACTCCTCTTCAAACTCGCCGAAGCTCGGATCGACCGCAATGCCCGTCGTGAAAATATCTACGAGCGTTTCCACTTCGACGGGCGCGAGCGTACGCAGGCGTTGGTCGTTGATGTGATCGATGGCGGCGGCCAGCACTTCGTTCTCCAACTCCCTGACCGATTCCGGCGGAGCCTCGGAATGAGTGCCCCACTCGACCTTGAGTTTCATCACGTGCGGCGCGATGCGCCCGCGCTTCGGGTCGTTGCGCACGCGTTCGTCAATCAAACGGTTCATGCGTTCGATCAGGCGCGTCGTCGTAAAACCGCTCTGCGGTTCGAGTGTGCGACCGAGCGAACGGTCAACCACCGCGCCGACGCGATCCAGCACGCGCCTGAGCAGTCGCTCGGCCAGAGCTTCGTCGCGCTTCGGCACGCCCTCTTTTTTCTCTGTCTTGTCCATGCGAATCTATACGCCCACACGCCGACGAGGTTCAGTCAACGTCTAACTGCTCAGAGTAAACTACGCACGCAAAAGTTGCGCGCCGCGGGGGAGGGAATTGTAAATATTTTCGGGCGCGGACTATTTTAAGGGGAAAAGGGGAAAAGTAAAAAGGGGAAAGCTCGAAGCCGCCGTTTAGAACCGTTCTTATACAGAAAAAGCCAGAAAGGCGAAACCACGAAATCACACGAAGCAACACGAAAACGGACTAAATTTGTTTCGTGGCGTTTCGGGTAATTTCGTGGTTTCGCCTCTCTCGCTCCGATGTCGTTTGTTCCAACTTCCGCGCTACGCACTCGCCGCCGCACGCTGCCGCGCCGCTTCGTAAAGTATCACGGCGAGCGCGACCGCGACGTTCAAGCTTTCGACGGGCGGTTGCATTGGGATGCGTATGCGCTCGTCGGCCAGACGCGTTTCTTCGTCCGACAGCCCTCCGGCCTCCGCGCCCATGAGCACGGCGTAAGCGTCTGTCCAGACGAGATCGGTATGCGCCTGACGAGCCGCGAGGTCTGCGCTCACCGTGCGTATCCCGTGCGCGCCGCACCATGCGACGACTTCGGCGAAGTCCGCGTTCGTCCACAGCGGCAGGCGAAAACTCGACCCCATCGCGCCGCGCAAAGCTCTCGGTGAAAGCAGGTCGGTTGTGCCGGCGGTTGAGATCACGCCCGTCGCTCCCGCTGCCTCGGCCACGCGCAGCATCGCGCCCGCGTTCGCCGGATTGTTGACGCGATGCAGGACGACGAGCAGCGCATCTGCGCGGAGCGACTTCTCAAACGTCGCGCGATCCGTCGCCTGCCTCTGCGCGAGCAGGATGATCCCCTGCGGCGTCTTCGTGTCGCTCAAGGACGCGAAGACCGGCTCGCTGACGAGGTTGAAGCGCGGGTTCAGACGCTTGAGTTCGTCGAGCAGTCGTGCGGCTCGCGGGTCTGCGGCAAACTTCTCCGTGTAGAGCACCTCCTCGCAGGCGCGGCCGGAGCGCGCGGCCTCCTCGCACAAGCGCAAGCCTTCGACGAAGAGCGTGTCTTTCGTCGCGCCTCTGCTCGCGTCGCGTGCGCGCTGGATGAGTGGATTCTGGCGGCTCTTGATCATCTGGACTGGTGCGGGACTTCCGCAGGAGTCGCGCGGCATTGTTCCGATTCAGACGGCATTGCTAAACTACACTACGGTTTTAATATCGCATCTTCCTTCGCGCCTTCTGGTTTACCTCTTTGCGCCTTTGCGAGAAATACAGTTCACGCAAAGGCGCAAAGCCGGAACTTAAGCCGCAAAGGATTGAGTACTCTTGGAGAGAGTTGGCGCAGATGAAGAGACGCGTGGTCGTGTTGGTTGAAGACCTTTTTTTCGCCGCGAAGATTCGCGCGACGGCGGAGCACCTCGGCGTCGAAGTGCTGTTTCCCCGCAGCCCGCAGGCTCTCCTTGAAGCATTCAACCCGGACGCGCCCGCGCTCGTCATCGTTGACCTGCACCTGCAACGCGACGACCCGTTTCTCATCGCAGGCAAATTAAAGTCGGACGAGAAACTTAGCGCGACGCCGCTCGTCGGCTTCTTCTCGCACGTGCAGGTTGAATTGCAGAGGCGCGCGGAGGCCGCGGGTTTCGACCGCGTCTTGCCGCGCTCCGCGTTCACCAAACGCCTGCCGGAAATTTTGCAGGGACACTTTTAAACGCCGAACTTGTTCTTAACCGACGGGCGCGGGCGCGATCACTTCATGGATGGCGCGCACCTCCGTCACGAGTTGTTCGTACTGTTCGAGCGTGAGCGCTTGCGCGCCGTCCGAGAGCGCGCGTTCCGGTTGGTCGTGCACTTCGATGATCAGACCGTCTGCTCCGGTGGCGACCCCGGCGCGCGCGAGCGGCGTGACCATGTAATTCTTGCCCGTGCCGTGCGAGGGGTCTATGACGACGGGGAGATGCGAGAGGCGGCGCACGGCGGGGATGGCCGCGAGGTCGAGCGTGTTGCGCGTGTGCTGCGCGAAGGTGCGTATGCCGCGTTCGCACAGGACGACGTTGTAGTTGCCCTCGGCCATGATGTACTCGGCGGCGAGCAGCCATTCGTCGAGCGTGGCGGCGAGCCCGCGTTTGAGCAGGACGGGCAAGGGCGAGCGTCCCGCGCGTTTGAGCAGCGAGAAGTTTTGCATGTTGCGCGCGCCGAGTTGGATCACGTCGCCGTAGCGTTCGACGAGGTCAACGCCGTGTTCGTCCAACGCTTCGGTCACGATCTTCAACCCGTAGGCTTCGCGCACGTCGGCGAGAATCTTCAAGCCCTCTTCGCCGAGTCCCTGAAAAGCGTAGGGCGAGGTGCGCGGTTTGTACGCGCCGCCGCGAAAGAAACGCGCGCCGCTGCGGCGGACGGTTTCGGCAATGGCAAACGCCTGCGCGCGGCTTTCGATGGCGCAAGGCCCGGCGATGAGCGCGAGTTCATCGCCGCCGATGGCCGCATCGCCGACGCGCACCACCGTCTTCTCCGGTTTCAAATCGAGCGAGATCAGCTTATAGGGCTTCGTGACGCGAATCGCTTCGGCCACGCCCGACATCGTTTCAAAGCGCGTGGCATCAACCGCGCCCTGATTGCCCGTCACGCCGATGGCCGTGCGATTCGCTCCCGGCAGCGGGTGCGCCCTCAATCCAAGTTCCGACACGACGCGGACAACTTCTGCGACATCGTGCTCCGTCGCGTCGGCTTTCATCACAATCAGCATAAGAAATCTCCAAAGTGACAATAAAACAGTGACGAGTGACAGGTGACGAGTGACGAGTTAAAGAAAAGATTTCAGCCACTTGATCCTTCAAGGTCTTCTTTGCGTCTGTGCGCCTTTGCGTGAGAATAGTTTTTCACGCAAAGGCGCACAGACGCAAAGAAAGACAGGAAGAAGTTTTGCCACGCACACTGAGTTTAAACTCGTCACTCGTCACTTGTCACTCGTCACTGTCTTCACATTCTTTCGGGAACCGAGATGCCGAGCACAGAGAGCGCGGCGGTTAGTTGGCGACGTGCAAGGTCGGCGATGTTGACGAGCACGGCGCGGCGCGTTTCGTTCTCTTCGGCGATGATGCGGTGGCGGTGGTAGAAGAGGTTGAAAGCCTTCGCGAGTTGGAAAGTGTATTTTGCCAGATAGGCGGGTTCGGCTTGCGTCGCGGCCACGGCGACGGTTTCGTCCAGACGCGCCGCGAGCGTGACGAGCGACCACAGTTCGTCGCCCGTCTCGCCCGTTAAAATCTGCCGGACTTCTTCCGCGCCCGTCTCCGTCTCATTCAACTTCAAAGCGAAGTCGCGCGCACGCTCGAACGTCGCCTCGTCCAGCTTGCGGAAGATTGAGTTGGCGCGCACGGCTGCATACTGGCAATAAGGGCCGGTTTCGCCCTCGAACGAAAGAGCCTCTTTGAAATCGAAAGCGATGAGCGAATTGCGCGTCCACTTCAAGAGAAAGTAGCGGAGCGCGCCCGTGGCAATCGTGTGCGCCGTCTCAAGCTTTTCGGCGGCGGTCAGTTCGGCGTGGCGCGATTCAACCTCGCGCAGCGCGTTTGCTTCCAGACGATCAATGAGGTCGTCAACTTTAACGCCCAGACCTTTGCGCCCGCTCATCTCGATGTGCGGGCGGGCGCGGTCTTCCGGCGTCAACTCGAAGCCCAACTCTTCCGATGCAGCGGGCGACAACGCGACCATCTCATAGGAGAGATGCACGCTCGGCTCGCGCGCGAGTCCGGGCACGACGGCCTGCACGCCGCGCTGCACGATGTCCTGCGTGTACGACTGGCGCGAATCAATCACGTTATAGACGACGCTCCCGCCGCCGAACCTCGGCGGCTGATTCGCCACCATCGCTTCGGCGGTGGGCGGCGAAGAGGTCGTCACCCAGACGGTGTGGCCGTCGTCGTATTGCTGAAACGGCTTGTAGTAGAAATCGAGTCCGAGTTCGCCGAGCTTCCAGAGTTGATAGGCGATGTCTTTGCCCGCGTAAGTGACCGTGCCGTTCGAGCGGACGATGATCTTGTCTGCGTCGTGCTCGTCGGTTCCGGTGTGCGCGTCGGAAGGCATCACCCAGCAGCCTGCGTTGCGGCCTTCGGTCTCGAAGCGAATCGTGCCGGTCTCTTTGAGCCGCGTGAAGGCTTGATCCCAGAAATGCAGGTGGAGGATTTCGGATTCGCGCGGCAACACGTCGTAGCGTATGCCGAGCCGCGCCATCGTCTTCAAGTGGCACTGGACGATGCGCGTGGCGACGTAATCGGCGAGTTCCGCCGTCGGGTTCGCGCCCGCTTCGACGGCGTGCAGCGTCTCGCTACGCAGTTTCAAAAGCTCCGGGTCTTCTTTGGCCTCGGCGTCGCCGTGGCGATAGAAGAGTCCGACACTCGCGTACAAATCCCAACAGTAATAATCGAACGGACGCTCGGGCGGGAGCGACTCGTCCAGACGGCGCACATCTTCGAGCGTCATGCGTTCGATGTGCATGAAGCCGACGACGACATCAGCGACCTGCACGCCCGTGTTGTCAATATAATTTTGCACTTCGACCGGCGCGCCCGTCGCGCGCAGCACGCGCACGAAGGTATCGCCGAGCACGGCGTTGCGCATGTGTCCGATGTGCGCCGCCTTGTTCGGATTGATGTTCGTGTGCTCGACGATGACTTTCGACTTCTCGCCCGCGCCCGTCGCGTCGGCCTGTTGGTGTTCGAGACTTGCGTTCGAGGCGGCGACGAGGTGTTGCAAACTTTTGGCGCGATCATAAAAGACGTTGAGATAGCCCGCGCCCGCCACTTCGACGCGCGCCACGCCCTCTTCCGCTTCGAGCGCGGCCTTCAACGCTTCGGCGATGGCGCGCGGGTTGGCGCGCTCCCCGCGCTCCTGTTTGAGTCGCTTCGCCACCTCGAAGGCGACGGGGAAGGCTATGTCGCCGAGTTCGGTGCGCGGCGGTATCTCGCCGTTAACGGTCGGAAACGAAACGAACTTCTCTTCAATCGTGCGCTGCACGCGCGCGCTCAATCTTTGTTGCAATTCAAGCAGATTCAATGATGCGTGTGTCCTTCTCTCGCGTGTTTGACGGCGGCGACGCGAACACTGTTGCGGACTTTACGGAGCCATCCGCGCGCCACTCGAAAAGAGGGAAGTATAGCGCGAGCGCGTTGAGAGTGGCTAATCGCGCCGAAACCTCGCTTGACACTTCGTCGGTCGCCTCTGCTACCATCGCCGCCTGATTCCGATGCCGACACAGACTGATCCAGCTTTGCTCAGAGAGTTGCGCGAGCGACTCCGGGGCGCGCGCCGCGTCTTTGTTTTGACGGGCGCGGGCGTGTCCGCCGAGAGCGGCGTGCCGACGTTTCGCGGCGGCGGCGACTCCGCGATCTGGAAGGGCATGCCCTTCGACGTGATCTCGTCCGCGGGGATGCTCGCGCGCGATCTGGCCGCCGTCTGGGAATGGTTCGACTATCGCCGCAAACTGCTCCGCGACTTGCAGCCGAATCCGGCGCATCGCACGCTCGCCGCTTGGCAGGACAAGTTCGCGCACTTTCGTCTCGCCACGCAGAACGTTGACGGCCTGCACGCGGCGGCCGGTTCGCGCGACGTGCTCGAACTCCACGGCAGCATCTGGGCTGCGCGCTGTACGAAGTGCGGAGCGCGCGAGTCTTTACATGATGAGCGCGTGGAAGGCGAACTCGGACGGCCGCCCATCTGCCGCGCGTGCGGCAACGCGATGCGCCCCGACGTGGTCTTGTTCGGCGAACTGTTGCCCGCGGGAGTCTTTGAACAGGCGGCGGAGGACGCGGCGAGTTGTGATCTCTGTTTCGTCATCGGCACTTCGTCGCTCGTCTATCCGGCGATGCGCCTGCCGGAGATCGCGCTCGAAGCGGGCGCATACACCGTGGAGATCAACCCGGAAGCGACGCCCTTCTCCAAGCGCGCGAACGCGGCGATTCAAGGGCGCGCGGGCGACGTGTTGCCCCAACTGGAATTTTAAATGCGGACACTCTATTTCGATTGCTTTGCCGGAGCGAGCGGCGACATGATCCTCGGCGCACTCGTCGCCGCCGGAGCGGACGCGCGCGCCCTCCGGGAGCAACTCGTGCTGCTCGATGTCTCAGACTTTGAAGTCGGGTTCGAGACGGTTGACCGTTCGGGCATCAGCGCGACGCACGCGCGCGTCCGCACAGTTGACGAGAGACAGCATCGCCACCTGAGCGCAATTCTCAAGATCATCGCGGAGTCGCGTTTGAGCGCGGCGGTCAAGTCGCGCGCCTCGCGCATCTTCGAGCGTTTGGGCGAAGCGGAAGCGCGCGTGCATAACGTGCCGGTCGAGCGGATTCACTTCCACGAGGTCGGCGCGATGGATGCGATCATTGATGTCGTCGGCGCGTGCATCGGGTTTGAACTGCTCGCGATTGAACGCTTCGTCTCGTCGCCGCTGCACGTCGGGAGCGGCACGGTCGAGATGGCGCACGGGCGTTTTCCCGTCCCGCCTCCCGCCGTCACGGAACTACTGCGAGACGCGCCCATCTATGCGACGGACATCAAGGGCGAACTCGTCACGCCGACGGGCGCGGCGATCATCTCGACGGTGTGCGCGGAGTTCGGTGCGCTGCCGCGTATGCGCGTCGCCGCGACGGGATACGGGGCGGGCACGCGCGAGTACAAAGATTTCCCGAACGTGCTGCGCGTGCTCGTCGGCGAGTCGGACGAAGCCGCGGCGACGGACGAATCCGTAGCGGCGACGCACAGCGAAAAACTTTTAATGATCGAGACGAATCTCGACGACACGACGCCGCAAGTTCTCGGCTACGTGTTGGAGCGCGCGTTCTCGCTCGGCGCGCTCGATTGTTTCCTGACGCCCGTGCAGATGAAGAAGAATCGTCCCGGCACGCTCGTCTCGATCCTGTGCCGTCCCGCCGAACAAGAAACTCTAACGGGGTTGCTCTTTGATGAGACGACGACGCTCGGCGTCAGAAGTTATGAAGTCGTGCGACGCGCGCTCGAAAGGGAGTTTGTGAGCGTCGAAACTGAGTTCGGGGCGATCAGTGTTAAGGTGGCGCGCGCAGAAGGCGGGCGTGTGAGCAACGTCGCGCCGGAGTTTGAAGATTGCCGCGCGGCGGCTCTCGGTGCGGGCGTGCCGCTCTACGTGGTTGAGCGCGCGGCGCGTGCGGCATTCGATAAGGTATCGGCGGGTGAGAAGGAAAAAGATGAAAGCGAAAGAAGTTGATCTCAAGAAGATCGGCGAAGGCGTGCGGCTCATTCTGGAAGGCATCGGCGAAGACCCGGAGCGCGCCGGGTTGCAGCGCACGCCGCAACGCGTCGCGGAGATGTACGCGGAACTGACCGCAGGGATGCGCGAAGACCCGCGCGCGCACGTCACGCCGCTGCCGGGCGACTCGCACGACGAGTTGGTGATCGTCAAAGATATTCATATCGCTTCGATCTGCGAACATCATCTCGCGCCGTTCGTCGGGCGTTGCCACATCGCCTACATTCCGAAAGGCGGGCGCATCCTCGGCCTCTCGAAACTGGCGCGGCTGGCCGACGCCTTCGCGCATCGCTTGCAGGTGCAGGAACGTCTCACGTCCGAGATCGCCGACACGCTCTTCGACGGCCTCGAACCGCTCGGCGTGATGGTCGTCATCGAAGCCGAACACACGTGCATGACTCTGCGCGGCGTCAAAAAACCGGGCGCGCTCACGATCACCTCCGCCATACGCGGCGCGTTTCGCAAAGACCCGCGCACGCGCGCCGAAGCCATGTCGCTCATTCAAGGCCACAGAGCGTAAAGCGCAAATTGACTAAGAGGGCGTGACAAAATTACAACCTGTTTACGATTTGCGATTCAAGATTTACGATTCTTTAGTTATGAAAACTTTTTACGTCACGACGCCGATTTATTACGCCAACAGTTTGCCGCATCTGGGTCACCTCTACACGACGATGGTGGCCGATTGCGTGGCGCGCTACCGGCGACAGCGCGGCTATGAAACCTATTTCCTGACCGGCACGGACGAGCACGGCATCAACGTCCAACGCGCCGCCGCGCGCAGCGGGCGCACGCCGAAAGAGCACGTGGATTATATCGTCGGCGAGTTGAAGCAGAGCTTCGCCGCCTTCGGACTCGACGGCGAGCACGGCGGCTACGACATCTTCATGCGCACGACCGAGCCTTTTCATTATGAAGCCGTCGCAGAGTTCTGGCGTCGGGTCGCGCGCGGCACCACGCCGAAAGGGCGCGAGGCGATCTACAAAGGCCACTACGAAGGCTGGTTCTGCGCGCCGTGCGCGACGTTCAAGACGGAGGACGAATACGCGAAGCCGGAACGCGAAGGCGACCCGCCGCTCTGCCTGATCCACGAAGCCCCGCTCGACCGCGTGGCGGAAGAGAGCTATTTCTTCCGTCTCTCCGATTACGGAGAAGCGTTGCTCGCGCTCTACGAGTCGCGGCCTGATTTCGTGCGCCCCGAGGCGCGTCGCAACGAGGTCGTCAGTTTTGTGACGCGCGGCTTGCAAGACTTATCCGTGAGTCGTCTGAAAACTTCCGTCAGTTGGGCGATCCCCGTGCCGGACGACCCGGCGCACACGATCTACATCTGGCTCGACGCGCTCTCGAACTACATCACCGCACTCGGCTGGGGAAGCGCGGAAGGCTTGCGCGAAAACATCTTCGATAAATTCTGGCCGGGCGTCCACCTGATCGGCAAAGACATCCTGCGCCAGCACGCGATCTACTGGCCTGCGTTTCTCATGGCTGCCGGAATCGAACAGCCGCGCGCCGTCATCGCGCACGGGACGTGGCTCGATCATCTGGGGCGCAAGATGTCGAAGACGCTCGGCAACTCGATTGACTTGCCCACGCTGCGTCGCCATTTCGCGCCCGACATCGTGCGCTACTTTTCCCTGCGCGAGATGGCCTTCGGGCAGGACAGCAAGTTCGGTTACGAAGCCCTCATTGATCGCTCGAACAGCGATTTAGCGAGCGGCCTCGGCAATCTATCGAGCCGCACCTTGACGATGATCGGGCGTTACTGCGACGGGCTGACGCCTGCGCCCGACATCCCGGAAGAGAAACGCTTGCAGGCCAAGCGCGCGGGCGTTGATGCGGACGGCGGGGAACTCGCCAGCGCGCTCGAACACGCGCGCGATTCCTTCATACAGCATTTCGAGGATTATGCTTTCGGGCGCGCGCTCGAAACGGTCTGGACGGTCATCGCACGCGCCGACAAGATGATCTCGGACGCGAAGCCCTGGGAGCTAGCGAAAGATGAGACGCAGCGGCAGACCTTGAACGCCGTCCTCTATCGCGCCGCCGAAACGCTGCGCTGGCTCGCCGTCCTGCTCCATCCCGCGATGCCCGATGCGACGCGCGCCATCTGGCAGCAACTAGGGCAGACGGACGACATCACGAAACACGATCCGGCAAAACTTCGATGGGGAGGTCTTCGAGCGGGCGAGCGCATCGGCGAAGTTGCGCCCGTCTTCCCGCGCATAGATAAAGCAAAAATTATGGCTGAGATAGAAAAAGAGAACGAAGCGAAACAGGCCGCGCAGGCTGAAACCACGGCGACGCAAGCCGGAACACACGCGACCGAAGCCGACGCCGCGCCCGGTTCGGCACACGCTGCCGAGACGACGACGCCACCGCCGCAACGCGGCGCGACCGAAGGCGATGCCGCGCCCGCCACGCAACAAAATGCGCCCGGAGGCCCTGAAGGTATTGTCACTTTGATCGGCATCGAGGATTTCGTCAAAGTCGAAATGCGCGTCGGGGAGATACTGACCGCCGAGCGCATCCCGAAGTCGGACAAACTGCTGCGCTTCACGATTGACCTCGGCGAAGCCGCGCCGCGACAGGTGCTCGCCGGAATCGCCGAATACTACGAACCCGACGCGCTCGTCGGTCGCAAGATCATCGTGGTGTCGAATCTGAAACCGCGCAAACTTCGTGGCTTTGAATCTCAGGGCATGGTGCTCGCCGCCTCCATCGGCGACGAAGGCCGCCCCGTCCTCGCCACCTTCAACGAAGACGTGCCGAACGGAGCGCGCTTGAAATAGTGACAAGTGACGAGTGACAAGTGACGAGTGACAAGTGACAAGTTAAAAAGAAAACTTGTTCTTAAATTTATCTTCAACTCGTCACTTGTCACTCGTCACTCGTCACTTGTCACTGCCTTCTTATGTTTATTGATTCACACGCGCACATTGACGGGGCGGAGTTTGATGCGGATCGCGACGAGGTGGTGGCGCGTGCGCGCGAGGCCGGGGTCGTGGCGATCTTGAACGTGGGGACGGGCGACCCGCACGGCGGCGAGTTGGAGCGTGCGGTCGCCGTGGCCGAACGTTACGAAGGCGTGTATGCGGCGGTTGGCGTGCACCCGCACGATGCGCGTCTGTTTGACGAGCGCGCGGCGGAGCGTGTCTATGAACTTGCGCAAAGTAGCGAGCGCGTCGTCGCGTGGGGCGAGATCGGGCTGGATTATCATTACGACAACTCGCCGCGCGAGGTGCAACGCGAAGTCTTCGCACGACAGTTGCGCCTCGCGCGCGAGTTGAACTTGCCTTGCATCATTCACTCGCGCGAGGCGGACGCGGACACGGTTGCGACGCTGCGCGCGGAGTGGGACGGCGCGACGCGGGGCGGCATCATGCACTGTTTCGGCGGCGGTTGGGAGATGGCCGCGAGCGTGTTGGAATTGGGATTTATGATTTCGTTCGCGGGCAACGTGACGTTTAAGAAGGCCGAAGCCTTGCGCGACGTGGCGCGGCGCGTGCCGCTCGAACGCATGTTGATCGAGACGGATTGCCCTTTTCACACGCCCGTCCCTTTTCGCGGGCGGCGCAACGAACCGGCGCGCGTCGTCGAAACCGCACGCCACCTGGCGGAATTGCGCGGCGTCGAGCTCGCGGAGTTTGGCCGGATCACGACGGGCAACTTTCAACGCTTCTTCAATCTTCCCTCAACTGCCATCACTTAATCTTCTCTGCGCCCCCGCTGCCGCTTTGCTCTCTGCGTCTCTGCGGTGAGCGATAGTTGATCAATCGTTCACCGCAGAGACACGGAGAACTCGCGGAGGAAGCGCAGAGAGTTAAGCTGACACTGGAACGCTTACTTGCCACTGCGCAACTTTTACTGCTTGGTCGTTAATGTTATAAATGCTGCGGCGTGAAAGTGACTATGTTTTGCTTTTAACTCGTCACCCGTCACTTGTCACCCGTCACTGTTCTCTTATGGCACAACAAAATTCATTCGATATTGTCTCGCAGGTTGACCGCGCGGAGATCACGAACGCGCTCGATCAGACGATGAAAGAAGTGCGGCAGCGTTTCGACTTCAAGGGCAGCGCCGCCGCCGTCGTGTTGGAGAAGGAAGAACTCATCCTCACCGCCGAGGACGAGACGAAACTGCGCAACATGAACGATATCTTGCAGCAGAAACTCGTGCGGCGCAGCGTGCCGCTCAAGGCTTTCAGCTACGGCAAAATCGAGCCGGCGCTCGGCGGCACGGTGCGCCAGCACGTCGCGATTCAACAGGGCATCCCGACCGAGAAGGCGAAAGAGATCGTCCGCTTCATCAAGGACTCGAAGGCGAAGGTGCAAGCCTCGATTCAGGGCGATGTCGTGCGCGTCACGGGCAAAGACCGCGACACGCTGCAAGACATCATCGCCAAACTTAAAGCCAAAGATTTCAACATCAACATGCAGTACACCAACTATAGAAGCAACTGATGGATAAGTGACGAGTGACGAGCGACAAGTGACGAGGAAAAGACGTAAATCGTGAATCGTACATCGTCGATAGAGTTAAAACTGCTTTCCTCTATTTGCGATTTACGATTCACGATTCGCTTGTCTTCACCCGTCACCCGTCACTGGTCACTCGTCACTCTTAAAATATGATTACTTCCAGCCATCTCGCCGCAGTTGAAGAACCGCAAGTTGCGGCGACGCGCATCTTTAGTTTGATCGCGGCGGAACTGGCTTCCGTCGAAGAAGAGTTTGAACGACAGGCGCGCTCGAACATTCAGGTGATCGCTTACATCGGCGACTACCTGCGCGCGTCCGGCGGCAAGCGCGTGCGCCCCGCGCTCACGATTCTCTCCACCTACGCGTCGGGCGGCCACGCCGCGCAGCCGAACGTGATCCGTCTGGCGACCGTCATGGAGTTTCTACACACGGCGACGCTCGTGCACGACGACATCATTGACAATGCGGAGACGCGCCGCAATCGTCCTTCCATTAACAGTCGCTTCGGCAACCAGACGGCGGTGCTGATGGGCGACTGGCTCTACATGTCAGCCTTCGAGGCGAGTCTCGCGGAGCGTTCGCTGCCCGTGCTCGACATCCTCACGGCCGTCACGCGCCGCATGACCGAGGGCGAGTTGCTGCAACTGACGATGCTCGGCAGAAGCGACGTTACCGAAGAACAGTATTTCGACATCCTGATGCGCAAGACCGCGTATCTTTTCAGCGCGTGCTGCGAGATCGGCGCGCTGCTCGGCACGAATGAAGCGGAGACGCAACTCGCCTTGCGCGACTACGGCATGAACCTCGGCGCGGCTTTCCAACTCATAGACGACCTGCTCGATTTCACCGCCACCGACGACGCGCTCGGCAAAGCCGCAGGGGTTGACCTGCTCGAAGGCAAACTCACGCTCCCGCTCATCTATCTGCTGGAAACCGACCGAAAATGGCGCGCCGACGTGCAATCCGTGATGCGCGACGGCAACTACGAAGCCATCTCGCGGGCTTCTCTGATGCGCGCGGCCGGGGAGTCGGGCGCGACGGAGCGTGCGCGCCGTCGCGCACACGATTTCGCCACGGCGGCCAGAAAATCTCTTGACGTGTTGCCGCACACCAAGTACCGTGATGCCTTGAGTTCGATTCCGACTTTTATCCTTGAGCGCGACAGGTAAAACGACAAGCCGGAACGATGAGAAAGAGGAGCGAATATTGAACAACTCTATGCGGTTCTTATTCATCCCTCATCCCTCATCTCTCATCCCTTTTGCCTATGCCGGACGATAATCTCTTAGCCACGCTTGAGCAGAGTTTGCGCCAGACGCGCGCCACGCGAAACCGTCTGGCCGCGCGCCTCGCCGACCTCGAACTCGAAGCCGAGAAACTACGCACCGAACTCGGCGAGATGGATGCCATCGCCACGCAGACCGAGGCCGCCATGTTTCGCATCCTCTCCTCCGTGCTCAACACGGTGCCCGCAAAATCGTCGCCTTCGGACGCCGAGATTGATTGGGCTTTGCGCCGCGATGAAGCGCAGACGCGTAACAGCAACGCGCACCCGTCCGCCTATCAAGCCGTGCCGCGTCCCGCGCATCAAACCGTGCCGCGTTCGACTTTGCCGCCCGTGCGTACCGACGTGGAAGTGACGAGCGAGCGTTTTCTCGACCGCACGATCCCGCAGGCCACCGCGATGCTTTTGCGCGAAGCGGCCGCGCCGCTCCACGTCAACGAGATTTATAATCGCCTGCTCGAAGGCGGCTTCCAGTTCACCGGCCACAACCCCACGATCAGCATCGCCGTCTCGCTCAATCGCAATCGCCGCTTTCGCAAAGTCGCCCCCGGCACCTTCGATCTCACCATCCGCGACGCCGCACAGGCTTCTTGAAGTTGCGCTCGCCGAAGTTTAAGAATATCTTCAAAGTCTCGGAATATCGTTCGGCCTTTCTCCGTCGCGCCACGCGCGCGTGTCTGGTCGCTCTCTAAATACGCCCGTCGTTGGCAGCACACACGTCGGCAAGATGAAAGGCAGCAGCAAGTGAAGAAACTCAAGACCGGATACACCTTCGACCCGCACGCCGGGGCGACCTACAACTTCGAGCACATGCCGCTCGCAGACGCAGAAGCCCGCGCCGAAGCGACTGAGACTCCGCACATCGTCGAGGCCATCAACTGGACGAAATCCGAAGGCAGCGACGTGCATTACAACCGCTACTTCGCGCACAATTTCGACGAGGCGCTCGGCCTTGCCGTCCGTCTCCGAATAGGTTTCGAGGAGGGCGTGGAAGAAGTGGTTGCGATTCGCGCGGCCACCAAGAGCGAAGCGGCGGGCGGCAATAAAGCCTCCGCGCATTTTCTCGAATTGATGCCGCTTGCGATCTCCAGCATTGATAAGTAGGAAGGTATAAAAAATTGAGTGATGAAACTAAACTGATCGCGCTCTCAACCTTGTTTGAGGATGTATCGAGCGTGCGCGGCAAGATTCCCGTTCCGGTCGTCAAGGCACTTAAAGCCAAAGCCGGTGACATGCTCGCTTTCGAGCGTCGGCCTGACGGCACGGTCGTCGTGCGTAAGTCCACCGCCGCCGAGCGCAAGGCGGGACAGAGCCGTCGGCAGGGCGGCGGGAAAAAATAATCGGTGCGACAGGCTGTGAGGGAAACTAGCTGAACTTATGCGTGCGATGATTCTGGCCGCCGGTTACGGCACACGTCTCTGGCCTCTGACGCTCGACCGCGCCAAGCCCGCTCTGCCTTTCATGGGACGCCCGCTCGTCGGCTACGTCGCGGAATATCTGGCGCGCTTCGGGTGCGACGAGATAATCGTGAATCTGCACCATCGCCCGGAATCCGTGCGCGCCGCGCTCGGCGACGGGCGCGACTTCGGCGTGCGTCTGAGTTATATCGAAGAAGCGCCGGAAATCCTCGGCACGAGCGGTGCGATTGACAACGCGCGCGAGTTTCTCGAAGGCGACACTTTCATCGTCGTCAACGGCAAGATCGCCACGGACATTGACCTCGGCGCGGCTCTCGAAACACACCGCCGCACGCGCTCGCTCGCCACGCTCGTCCTGCGTCCAAACCCCGCGCGCGAACGCTACAGCGTCGTCGAAGTCGAGGACGGTCTGGTGAAGGAATTTGGAGGTTTCCCCGCGCTTGACGCGGCGACTGAGGACGAAGCCGCGCCTTTGATGTTCACGGGCATTCAAATCCTTGAGCCGCGCATCTTCCAATGCATCCCGCGCGGCGTGGCCTCGGATTCCGTGCCGCATGTCTATATCCCCGCCATCGCGCGCGGCGAACGCATCGCGGCGCACACAACTTCCGGCATGTGGCACGAACTCTCCACCATCCAACGCTACCTGAACATCAGCCTCAGTTTGATGAAACAGGAAGGGCGCGACGTGCAACTCGGCGCAAACGCGCACATCGAAGCGGGCGCGGACGTGCGCGAGGCTCTGCTCTGGGAAGACGCGCACGTCGAAGCGGGCGCGCGCGTGCGGCATGCGATTATCGGCGCGGGCGTGCGGATTCGGCGGGGCGAAGTAATAGAGGACGCGGCGGTCGTGCGCGCCGCGCTCGTCGGGCGCGAAGCGCGACCCGCGAAGGCGCTCGCGGGCGAGGTTCGTGGCGATAATTTTGTCGTCCCACTCGCGCAGTGATACAATCCCACGCGTTCCCAACAGCTATCGAACTTGCGGACAAAACGGGACTTCCAGACGTAAGCGACAAATCGCACACACGCGAGCGACGGATCGCTACAGCTGCGAGCGATAAATTGCTCGATAAATTGCTCGATAAACTGCGCTATAAATTACGCTTGGCGTCTCTCCGCACCGCGTCAAACATCCATGAGCCACCCGTCGGGCATCACTGCGAATGCGTTTCTCGCAAGCGCGCATGAACGCTTAAGCGACTATCTCGTGCGCGCCAAACTCGACGCGGCGAAGATTCTCGCGCTCACGCCCGACGCCTCCACACGCGAATATTTTCGCATCCCCTGGAAGAAGCGCAACGCAACCGCCGTCGCCGCCGTCTATCCCGAACCGTTCGACCCCGAAATTCACCCGTTCCTCGATGTCACGCGCCTCTTCGTCGCCGCGCGCCTGCCCGTGCCGGAAATTTTAGACGTGGACGCCGCGCACGGCATCATCGTGCAGGAAGACCTGGGCGACCAGCAACTCCGACGCGTCTTTGAAACCGTGAGCGACGACGAGCGCGAGGTTTACATCGAGCGCGCCATCAGTCTCATCGCCGATATTCAGGCGGCCACGCCGCTCGCCTTCGAGCGCGATTCCATCGCCAGCCGTCTCGCCTTCGACGAAGCCAAACTCTTCTGGGAACTCGAATTTTTCCTCGAACACTATTTCAAAAGCTATCGCAAAGAGACCTTGAAGCACGCCGAGGAAGCGGAAATACGCGCCGAGCTAAACGACCTCGCCTCGGAACTCGCCGCCCGCCCGCGCGTCCTCTGTCACCGCGACTTCCACACGTCGAATTTGCTTTTGGACAAAGAGAATCGTCTACGCATCATTGACCATCAGGACGCGCGTATGGGGCCGGTCAGTTACGATCTCGTCTCGCTGCTGCTCGACCGGCAGACGGGCGTGCCTTCGCTCGCGGAGATACGCGAACGCAGGTTATATTTTTTGGAAGAACGCCGTCAGCGCGGGCTTGATGCGCTCGACCCGGACGAGTTCGGGCGCGAGTTTCGTCTGATGACGGTGCAGCGTTGTTTGAAGGCGGTCGGCACGTTCTCCTATCAAAGCGGCGTCTGCGGGCGCGACGAAGTTTACGCGCACTTCATCAACCCCGTGCTCCTGATCGTCTTGCAGGCTCTCGAATGGCTCGCGCGTTTTCCGGTGCTGCGCGAAAGTTTGCGCGCGCGCCTCTCCGAGAAATGAATAATCGCTCGTTGAATTTGAATCTTGACGTGATTTGAAAGCGTTAATTTGAAATTATTAGAAGGTAACAATGTCAACTGAAAAACTTGATCAAGAAGAACAGTCGGCGGCGGAAGTTAAAAGTTTGCCGCAGGTTTACATCAATCAACTGTCGGCGCACGTGGGCGAAGAAGTGACCTTGCGCGGGTGGCTCTACAATCTGCGTTCGAGCGGCAAACTCCTGTTTCCGCAACTGCGCGACGGCACGGGGATCGTGCAATGCGTGGTCTTCAAAAAGGGCGTCTCGGAAGAACTGTGGGACGCGCTCAAGAATCTCGGACAGGAATCCGCGCTCACGATTCGCGGCACGGTGCGCGCGGACGAACGCGCGCCGGGCGGGTACGAAATTGATGTGGTCAGCGCGGAAGTGTTGCAGGCGGTCGAGGGCTACCCGATCACGCCGAAGGAGCACGGCACGGAGTTTTTGATGGATCACCGGCACGTCTGGCTGCGCTCGCGCCGCCAGCACGCGATCCTCAAAGTGCGTCATACGGTCGTGCGCGCCGTGCGCGATTTTCTCGATAACGACAACTTCACGCTCGCCGATTCGCCCATCCTGACGCCCGCCGCCTGCGAAGGCACGACGACGCTCTTTGAAGTTGACTACTTCAACGACGAGAAAGCGTACCTGACGCAATCCGGCCAACTCTACAATGAAGCGACCGCCGCCGCTTTCGGTAAATCCTATTGCTTCGGCCCCACCTTTCGCGCCGAGCGTTCTAAGACGCGTCGCCATCTCACGGAGTTCTGGATGGTCGAACCGGAGATGGCCTTCGCACATCTCGACGACGTGATGAATCTGGCCGAGCGTTTCCTCGCCAGCATCGCCGCGCGCGTGCTGGATGAGAGGCAGGAAGAGTTGAAGGTGCTGGAACGCGACACGTCGAAACTCGAACTCATCGTGCCGCCGTTCCCGCGTCTGCATTACGACGACGCCGTGAAGATGCTCCACGAAGGTTACGAGCGGAAAGAACTCGAAACGAAGTTTGAATGGGGCGGCGACTTCGGCGCGCCTGATGAGACGTACATCTCGAAGCAGTTCGAGAAGCCTGTGATGGTGCATCGTTACCCGGCGGCGATCAAAGCCTTCTACATGGCGCGCGACCCGGAGCGCGATGATCTGGCTCTGGGCGTGGACGTGCTGGCCTCGGAAGGGTATGGCGAAGTGATCGGCGGCGGCGAGCGCGCCACCTCGCTCGAATTCCTCGAAGCGCAGATCAAAGCGCACGACCTGCCGCGCGAGGCTTTCGAGTGGTATCTGGATTTGCGTCGCTACGGCAGCGTGCCGCACGCGGGCTTCGGCATGGGCATCGAACGCTGCACCGCCTGGATGTGCGGCATCGAGCACGTCCGCGAAACGATCCCGTTTCCGCGCATGCTCTATCGCCTCCGACCCTAAAAGCAGTGATGAGTGACAAGTGACAAGTTAAAAACTAAGAACTAGGAATTAAAAACTTGTCTTGATTCTGGCTCGTCACTTGTCACTCGTCACTTGTCACTGATTTCTTATGAGTAGTACACAGGAACGCATCGTAACGATTTTCGGCGGCTCGAAGTGCGGGGAGGACTGCGCGGAGTATGCGGAGGCGCGGCGCGCGGGGCAGCTTTTGGCCGAGGCGGGTTTTACGATCTGCACG
Organism: Pyrinomonadaceae bacterium; assembly: GCA_036009085.1. GTDB lineage: Bacteria > Acidobacteriota > Blastocatellia > Pyrinomonadales > Pyrinomonadaceae > JAIVJZ01. Next base: position 32,552 of record DASYMM010000615.1, read on the forward strand.
GGCGGATACCTGGGCGTGATGGAAGCGGCGAGCCGGGGCGCGCACGAACGCGGCGGGCGCGTGCTCGGCATCGTGATGAACCAGTTTAAGAAAGAGCCGAACCGTTTTCTGACGGACAAAGTTGCGACGCCGCATTTTTACGACCGCCTGCAACACTTGATCGTGCGCTCGGTCGGCTTCATCGCGCTGCGCGGCGGGATGGGCACGGTGACGGAGCTTTCACTCGTCTGGAACAAAATTCAAACGCGCGTTATCGAACCGCGCCCGCTCGTCCTGTTGGGCGATTGCTGGCCGCCCGTCATAAAGGCGTGGCGCAAGCATTTGATCGTGAGCGAGGAAGACGTGCGGATGCTCGATCTGGCAGAGACGCCGGAGGAAGCTGTCAGGATCATCATCGAAAAGTCGAAAGGAGTCAGTGTATGAATTGTCCGGGTTGCGGCGCACCTGTGATCAGCGGGGCGCAGTTTTGTGGAGCGTGTGGAACGCGCATGACGCCGGGGACGCCCCCGCCCGCGTCGAATGTGTCGGGCGGAGGTGCGTGGGGCGGAGGTGCGGCGAGCGAAGGAACGACTGGTGGCGGTGGCATTGGTGGCAGCGGTCACGGCATCCATATCGACGCAGATTCGCGCGGGCAGGGGCGCGGCTACAGTTTTGAAATTTTGCACCAGCCGTCGTTTGCGCTCGCGGTGGTTCAGTTGCAGGCGGAACAGTCTATCCTCGCGGAAGCGGGCGCGATGGTTTCGATGTCTGCGAACGTCGAGTTGCAATCGCAGATGAAGGGCGGTCTGATGGGCGCGTTGAAGCGCGCGGTGGGCGGCGAGTCGGCCTTCGTCTCGACGTTTACGGCGCGGGGCGGCGCGGGCGAAGTCACGTTTGCGCCGGGCGCGCCGGGCGACATCGCGGCGATTGACATGAATAATCAGATGTTCATGGTGCAGTCGAGCTCGTATCTGGCGGGCGACGCGAGTTTGACGGTTGACACGAAATGGGGCGGGGCGAAAACTTTCTTTGGCGGCGAGGGCTTGTTCGTCATGCAAGTTTCAGGGACGGGCTTGTTGCTGCTCACCTCTTTCGGCGCGATTCACCGGCGGACGCTCAAACCGGGCGAACGCTACGTGGTGGACACGGGGCATCTCGTGGCGTGGGAAGCCTCGATGCAATATTCTCTACGCAAGGCCGCGTCCGGTTTCTTCCGCACGATGGTTAGCGGCGAAGGCATCGTGGCGGAGTTTGCAGGCCCCGGCGAACTGTTGATTCAGACGCGAAACCTCGCGGCCTTCGCCGGACTATTGAAGCCTTTCTTCCCGTCGCAGGGCAGCGGCGGCGGCAGCGGCTTCAACCTCAATCTCGGCGGGTGAGAAGCTTTAACCCGCAGTTTGGAGCATTATGTCGGCTTTAAGTGACCAGACGAAGTCTTCTCTGATTAACCTGCCACCGGGCGACGGGCGGCGCGTCTCGATCATCGGCGTGCCGCTCAGTTTCGGCGCGGGAACGGCGGGCGTTGATTTAGGCCCGGCGGCGATGCGCGTGGCGCGTCTCAATCAAAGGCTCGCGCTGCTCGGTTATGAAGTGCGCGATCTAGGCGATATGCGTCTGGAGCGACCGACGCACATCGCCGCGCCGCAGGACAAAGCGAAGTACATGCGCGAGATCAGCATCGCGTGCGAAGAACTCGCGGCGGAGGTGGAGCGCGTGATGCGTGCGGGCGAGTTTCCGATTGTGCTCGGCGGCGACCATTCCATCGCCGCAGGCTCGATAGCGGGCGCGGCGTCAGTCATGCACGAGCAGCAGAAACAGATCGGTCTCATCTGGTTCGACGCGCACGCGGACATGAACACGCCGGAGACGAGCCTCTCCGGCCACGTCCACGGCATGCCGCTCGCCGCGCTCCTCGGCTACGGCGCGCCGGAGATGACGCACATCGCGGGCTTCTCGCCCAAACTCGACCCGCGCTACTGCGCGCACATCGGCGCACGCGACCTCGACCCGGCCGAACGCGATCTGATTCGCGAACTCGGCATACGCTTCTTCACCATGCGCGAAATTGACGAACGAGGGATGAGCGTGTGCATAGACGAAGCGATTGAAATTGCGAAGGGGGCGACGGGCGGTTATTACGTGACGCTCGACGTGGACGCGCTCGATCCGGTCGTCGCGCCGGGTTCGGGAACGGTCGTGCGCGGCGGGCTGACTTACCGCGAGTCGCACCTGGCTCTGGAGAAGATCGCCGAAGCGGGCGGCATGATCGCCTTTGAAGTAGTGGAAATCAACACCGCCCTCGACATCAACAACCGCACGGCGGAACTCGGCGTCGAACTCATCCTCTCGGCGATGGGCAAAACGATTCTATAACAGTGACGAGTGACAGGTGACGAGTGACGAGCAAGAATCAAGACAAGTTTTAAGATAGGTTATCTTCTTCTCCAACTTGTCACTCGTCACCTGTCACTTGTTAGTGTTTTAACTCGTCACTCGTCACTTGTCACTGTTCTCGTCATTGGAGTAAGGGATTGAAGAGAAAAATCAGAGTCGGGGTGATTTTCGGGGGGCGTTCGGGCGAGCATGAGGTGTCGTTGCGTTCGGGGCAGGCGGTGATTGAGGCTATCGATCACGGAAAGTATGAAGTGATTCCGCTGGCGATTACGAAGACGGGGGAGTGGTTGTCGCCAGCCGCCGCGATGGCTCTGCTGCCGCATGCGACGACCGGGTTGCTGTCGCGCGGGATGAGCGAGAACAGGGAAGCGTTGACCATCGTGGGCGACCCTTCGCGCTCCGGTCTCGTCGCCGTGGGCAGCGACGGCGAGCGGTCTTCCTCGTCGCTGCCCGTTGACGTGGTCTTTCCCGTGCTGCACGGGACGTACGGCGAGGACGGCACGATTCAAGGTCTTTTCGAGATGGCCGATGTGCCTTATGTCGGGTGCGGCGTGCTCGCTTCGTCGTGTGGGATGGACAAGGTGGCGATGAAGATTTTGTTCCGCGACGCGGGGCTTCCGATCTGCAAGCACCTCTGGTTTCTGCGCTCGGAGTGGGAGCGCGCGGGCGCGTCTATCCTGCGTCGCGTGGCGCGCGAGATCGGATTTCCTTGCTTCGTCAAGCCTGCGAATCTGGGTTCGTCCGTCGGCATCTCGAAAGCGACAGACCGCCGCACGCTCGAAGCGGCGATCAACCTCGCCGCGCGTTATGATCGCAAGATCATCGTCGAAGAGGGACTCGACGCGCGCGAGATCGAGTGCGCCGTGATTGGCAACGACGACCCGGAAGCGAGCCTGCCCGGCGAATACATCGTGCACGACCAGCAGGGCGCGTTTCTCGATTACACGGAGAAGTACAGCAACACAGGCCACGTCGAGTTCGTCGTGCCCGCGCCTATCTCGAAATCTCTAACCGCGCGCATCCGGCGCATGTCAATCGCCGCCTTCAAAGCCATAGACGGGACGGGACTCGCCCGCGTGGATTTTTTCCTCCGCCGCGACACAAACGAACTGCTCATCAACGAACTCAACACCAATCCCGGCTTAACAGATGTTTCCGGCTACCCCAAAATGTGGGCGGCCTCCGGCCTCTCCTTCCCCCAAGTCATAGACCGTCTCATCCAACTCGCCCTCGAACGACACAAAGACAAATCGCGCAACGAAACGAGTCTTTGAGAACAGTGACGAGTGACAGGTGACAAGAGAAGGCAAGTAAATCGTGAATAGAGAAAACTCGCTTTCTTCTATTGACGATTTACGACTCACGCTTCACGGCTTTTTCTCGTCACTTGTCACTCGTCACTGTCCTTCCGGCATTACTTCGCCGTTCCATTCGTATTGGGCGGCGACCATGAGCGGGAGGAGGCGTTTGTAGTAGCGCATGACGTAGGCGAGGTAGCCGCCGGCGAAAATTAGTTGGAGCAGGGCGAAGAGGACGTGCCAGCCGCGCGTGAGAAAGAAGTTCGGCCACTGGTGAATCGTGAGCGCGACGCCCGCGCTGAACACCACGGTCATCGGCATCAGGAAGCGCACGTTGGTAATTTGCTCGCGCTCGACGACGACGAGTAGAGCCTGCGCCGCCTCTTTGTTCAGTTCTTCGAGCCTGCGACGGATCATGCGTAAGTCCACGGCAAACAATATCCAGATGATGCACCCGTAGACCGCGCTCAGAGCGAACCAGTAAACCGGGCTTTCGAGTTGAGTGAAGATGATCACTTCGAGCATGGTGCTGGCGATGTAGAGAAAGTTGTGCGGAAACTCAAG
>DASYMM010000616.1:0-13346 GCA_036009085.1 Pyrinomonadaceae bacterium
TCGCCTTTGATCTTGACTTCCTTCATTCGCGGCAGCGTCACTTCTTCGACGCGGTAGCTTTTCAGTTTGTGTTTGCCTGTCGCTTTGGCGTTCGTGCCTTCGCCGAGCACGCGGCCTTGGAGTTTCAAGATGTCGGTCACGGTTACTTCCTGTGTTGCGTTGGCGTCGGAATCGGCGGGAGCATCTTGCGCAAACGCTGTCAGTGAGGCGCACGCGCTAAAGAGGAATAGAAAACTCGTCAGCGACAGGATGCTCTTCCATCCGCGTCGGCGACGTGTGTGATTCGCAAGGCGCATAAAATATTCTCCTTTATGAGATAAAAAACCGAATTGGGTCAGACGTGCCCGAAGGTGAGCGCGTGCACGAAACCCGTTAAGAGCAGGGGGTGAAGTTGCGACGTAAACTCAGGAAGCGACGCTTAAACGCTCGTTCCTTGCTGAATGATTGAGGTTGTTTGTTTACGTAAAACTGTTTGAAGAAAACCCACGCAAACGACATTGATGAAAGCGCATTTTGAGATGCTTCTCTGAGGCGCGGAGTTGTACGACGGGTAGGTGAAATTTCAGTTCTCGGCGTTTCCGTTTTTCCTCTCGATCAAACCGCCGACGAGTTTGACTAAAGCGTCAATATCCTCTGTGTTTCGCTGCTGACCTTCAACGACGCTGAGCAAGACATTGTTGATATGCTTAATCTGCTGTGAGTTCTGCGCGACGATCTTGCTTAGTTCGTCCAGAAATTCTCGCGTCTGTTGATCTTTCGCTGACAGGGAGCGAATTTGTTGGTCTGTTTTCTCCTGTTCCACCTTGAAAGTTGCTTGTCTGGCCTCAAAGGCGGCCTGACTTTTCAACAAAAACTCGATAGCTCGTTCCATCTCATCGCCTGTCATGTCGGTTGATGCCTCCTTACTTTCTGTCGTCGTACACAAAAATTGCGTACCGGAGCGCGCGGCGCGTGCAGCGCGACTGAGGCGGTACGCAATTTTACTGACTGACGAAGTTCGCGTCTAGCGGGAACCGTCGGCGCGCAGGATGAGTTCGGTGCCGGTGCCGAGTTCGAGATCGTCGCGCCCCTGCGCATAGACGGAGCCTGCGCCCGCGCCCGCGCCGATGATCGCGCCGATGGCCGCGCCTTTGCCTCCGCCGGAGATCGCGCCGATGATCGCGCCGACGGCTGCGCCGATGGCCGCGCGTTCGGTCGTGCGCGAGGTCTGGCTATCGTGCTCCTGCACGCTCGCGCCGCCCTCGTTATCCACGCGTACTTCTTCGCCGCCCACGGGTCGCACGCTCTCGATAACGGCATTGAAATCAGCCGTGCGCCCGTCGCGCAATCGTATGCGCTCGAAGTTGAGCGACATCTCGGAGCGACCGGAGACGCGCCCGCCGCGCGCGACATGCGAGACGGTGCCTTCGATGGTCGCGCCCGCAAAGACGGACGGCTCGCGCACGGTCATCGTGAAGCGGTCGCCTTCGCGCGAGTTGGACGTGCTGAGATCGTTATTGAGCGTGGCGATGAACTGCGTGTTGTTGCCGATGACGAAACCCTCGTAAGCGGGCGTGGGCGGCGGTTGCGTTCGCGCGTCGCGGTTTCTGATGACGGGAGGCGCGGAACGTCGCTGCTGTTGCGGCGGCTGTTGCGCGCGCGTTTGCTCCTGCGTCGTCGTTCGCCGCTCAGGCGGAGAATTGCGCGGCGCGTTGCGTGCGGTGTCGGTCGTCGCGGTGCGCGCGGCTTCCGGTTCGCCGTAGATGTTGAAACGCGCGACGCCGGAAACTTTGTTGTAAGTGCTCTGCACGACGACGGGTTGCGCGACCCGCTCATCGCGTATGCGGCGCGTGACGCGCAGGCGCGTGCCGTTGTCTATGGAATCGAAGTTGACGGAGAACTCGTCGTCGCGGCTGCCGGTGGAACTGATCATCAACTGGTCGCCGTAGAGCGCGGCGCGCGTCGCTACCGCATGGCCGTCCTCGGCCTGCTCGGTGCGCGTGCGCCCGTCTGCATCGAAGTTGACGCGCGGCGCACGCGTCGAGCCGATGCTGATGCGCTGCCCGCGCCGCTCGATGGCGATCTGGTCGGGCGAGGTGAGCCGCGCCGTCAAACTCTCTATGACGCGCTCCTGCTCGTCGGGCAGGAGAAAGGTGGACGCGCGTTCGGCAGCCAAACGCGGGTCGTCGCTGCGCGAGAAGTCCAGGCGGTAGAGTCCGGTCAGGCGCATGTCCGCCGCCGTCTGCGTCGTGCGCGCTGTCGGATTGGCGCGCGGCGTCGGCTTGGCGCGTGCCGTCGTCTGTGCGCGAGTCGTTGTCTTCGTGCGCGCCGTCTGCGTTGCACGGCTCGGCGCGGCGGGCGTGCTGCGACGCTGAGGCGTGGCGGGACGCCTGCGTTGTCCGAGCGCAGCCATCTGGACGCTCAAGAGCGCGAACACCAAAGCCAACGCGGTCGTTAATCTGATTTTATTCACCGGCTTCTCCCTCCACGGCTGCGGGAAACTCAAGTCCAAACTGTTATCGAATACGTTCAGCGACGGTGTAGGTTTTCACTACGCCGCACACGGCCACGGGCAGGGGGAGGCACAAATTCGCGGGGAATAATCTTGTTGCTAAACGGAAATAAACTCGTGCCCGATCCACAAGCAAGCCGGAGGCCAAGACGTGTACGGGCGCGGAGAGACAGGCGCGGGCGCGTGTAGAAACTTCCCGAGCGGAGCGGTTTTAGATTTTCGCGGGGATGAATTTAGAGCGGCGGCGGCTTCTCGCATCGCCGCCGTTTGAGACTGCAACAGGAGAAGACTGGAGAAGATGTGAGAAGAGGCTGCCGAGCGACTGCGGAGAAGCGTCGTCTGCGGCGCAAGAGATGCGCGCCGCAGACGATGAAGTTAGAAACATGTGCGGACGCTCCGGCCGTTGCCCCTCGCGCGACCCCGGCAAGCGTGGGCTTTAAGTGATGTGCTTGACCTTGATCGTCTTCACTTCAGGCAAAATGGTGACGCTATCGTACCTCGTGGTCGCGTTCTTTTTCTCGAAGCCCACCAGAATCGTCTGTAGCACTTGAGGCACAGGCCCCTTCGGCGGGGTCACGGTCTTTGTGAGTAGGAGGATGTGCGGGTTGATGCCCTGCGGGACGGACTCTTTGAGCGTGACTTTATAACCGGGCGTCGGGAACGTGCACTTGCCCGTGACGCGCAGGCGCGGTCGCAACGGCGGCTGGCTATCCTGCACCGCCTGCCAGTCCGTGCACTTGCCCTGACTCACAGGGATGTGAATGATGGTCTGGTTCGCAGTGGCAGCCGTCTTGCTCGCGCCGCGTTTCTTGCTCGCGCCGATTTTCTTGGCCGCACTACTTCTCTTAGCTGTCCCGCTTTTCTTCGCGCTCTTAGAGGCGGCTTTCTTTGTAGCCATGAAATGATGAGTCTCCTTTGTTGTATTGTGAGGCCAGCAAAGGCGAGGGCATCGCCAGCAACTAAACGTCCGCACGATATGCGCGAAGACGCATCCTTGTCAATATAAAAGCGACGGGAGACAAGATTAAGACTCACCGCCGAGGCACAGAGCCAAGCCGCAGAGGAGGCGCAGAGAGAATTGTTTCGTTCTCTACGTCAACTCTGCGGCTTGGTTCCGCGCCTTTGCGGTGAAGGCTTTATTCGACGGTGACGGACTTGGCGAGATTGCGCGGTTGATCCACGTCGCAGCCGCGGCGGACGGCGATGTGGTAGGCCAGTAGTTGGAGCGGAATGACGGCGAGGATGGGCGAGAGCAAGTCGCTCGAAGCCGGAATCTCGATGACGTGGTCGGATGCGTCCGCAGACATCTTATCGCCTTCCGTCAACACGGAGACCACCCGACCTTCACGCGCTTTGACCTCGACGATGTTTGAATGCGTCTTCTCGTAGCGAAGTTCGGAGGCGCGGTTGCCCGCCTCGTACGTGTTGATGACGACGACGGGCAGGCGTTCGTCTATGAGCGCGTTCGGGCCGTGCTTCATCTCGCCCGCCGGATAGCCTTCCGCGTGAATGTAAGAAATCTCTTTGAGCTTGAGCGCGCCTTCGAGCGCGACGGGGAAATTGATGCCGCGCCCGAGATAGAGAAAATCGGTCGAGCGATGAAGCTCGCGCGCGAGTTCTTCGAGCGAGTCGGATTCGCTGAGCAGGTGTTCGATCTTGACGGGGAGTTCGGCCAACTCCTGCGCGTGGTGTTTGGCCTCGCCGGCGGAGAGCGCGCCCCGCAGTTGCCCGAAGTAAAGCCCGAAGAGGTAGAGCGCGATCATCTGCGCGGTGAAAGCCTTCGTGGAAGCGACGCCGATCTCCGGCCCGGCGTGCGTCAGGATCGTGCCGTCGGATTCGCGCGTGATCATCGAACCCTGCACGTTGCAGATCGAGAGAATCTTCGCGCCGCGCTCTTTCGCCTCACGCAAAGCGGCGATGGTGTCCGCCGTCTCGCCCGATTGCGAAATGACGACGAGCAGAGTTTTGTCGTTGATCACCGGATCGCGGTAACGAAACTCCGAAGCGTAATCAACTTCCACGGGGATGCGCGCGAACTGTTCGAGCATGTACTTGCCCGCCAGCCCCGCGTGCCAGGAAGTGCCACAGGCGGCGATCATCACGCGGTCGAAACTTTTAAACTCGGCCTCCGTGATGTTCATCTCGTCGAGATAGACGCGCCCCGTATCGAGAGAGATGCGACCCTGCACTGTATCTCTGACGGCGCGCGGCTGCTCGTAAATCTCCTTCAACATGAAATGCTTGAAGCCGCCCTTCTCCGCCATGATCGGGTCCCAAGTGATGCGCTGCTGCTGCGGCTCGCGCAAGTCGCCCTCGAAGTCAGTGACGCGAACGGAATCGCGCGTCAAGACCGCGATCTCGCGCTCGCCGAGGTAAAAAACGTCGCGCGTGTGTTGCAGGATAGGCGGGATGTCCGAGGCGACGAAATACTCTCCGTCGCCGAGTCCGATGACGACGGGCGGGCCTTGGCGGACGGCGATAATCAAATCCGGCTCGTCCACGGAGATGATCGAGAGCGCGAAGATGCCGCGCAAATCGCGCACGGCGCGCTGGACGGCGATTTCTAACTTCTCTTCCTCGCGCAAATATTCTTCGATCAGGTGAGCGATGACTTCCGTGTCGGTTTCGGTGACGAAGTTGTGATCGGTCTGGCGCAGGCGTTCTTTGAGTTGGAGATAATTTTCGATGATGCCGTTGTGCACGACGACGACGCGCCCGGTGCAATCTCGATGCGGGTGCGCGTTCTCTTCGGTCGGGCGGCCGTGCGTCGCCCAGCGAGTGTGGCCGATGCCGTAAGTGCCGTCGAGCGGTTTGAGTCGAATCGCTTCTTCGAGGTTGCGCAGTTTCCCCTCGGCGCGGCGAATGTCGAGCACGTGCGCTTCGTCAACGACGGCGATGCCTGCCGAGTCGTAGCCGCGATATTCGAGTTTGCGCAGCCCGTCAATGATGACGGGCACGACCTGTTTATTACCAACGTATCCAACAATGCCACACATACTTGCTTTCCTTTCAGGAAAGCAGCGACAAGAGAGCAGTGACGAGTGACGAGTGACAAGTGACGAGTTAAAGACAAGGCTGTTGTTTTAACTCGTCACTTGTCACTCGTCACTCGTCACTGCTGTTGTCACTGCTTCTGTTTGTTCGGGCGCGCCTGTTGTTGCGGGCGACGCGGGGCGGAGGTCTTTTTTGACGGTGGCGGGGACGCCCGAGACGAGCGTGTCGGGCGGAACGTCGCGCGTGACGACCGAGCCTGCGCCCGTGACGCTGCGTGCGCCGACCTTGACGGGCGCGACGAGCATCGTGTCCGAGCCGATCTTGACATCCTGTTCGATGACGGTCGGATGTTTGTTCTTGCCGTCGTAGTTGCAGGTGATCGTGCCCGCGCCGATGTTCGTGCGGTCTCCCACGCTCGCGTCGCCGAGATAGGTCAGGTGCATCGCCTTCGCGCGCCGTCCGAGCCGCGACTTTTTCATTTCGACGAAATTGCCGACCGCCGATTGCTCTTCGAGTTGCGCGTTCATGCGCAGGTGCGCGAAGGGGCCGACGGAGCAGTTGTCGGCCACGTCCGAATCAACGATGACCGAGTGGTCTTTGATGTGAACGCCGCTGCCGATGCGCGAGTTGGAGATGCGCGTGCCGGAACGTATCTCGCAGGCCGCGCCGATTTGCGTGCGCCCTTCGATATAGACGCTCGGATAGATGATCGTGTCGTGGCCGATTTGCGCTTCGGGCGAGACGTAGGTGTGCGACGGATCAATGATCGTGACGCCGCTGTCGAGCATGAGGCGGCGGAGCGTGCGCAGTCGGAGCAGTCGTTCAAACTCTGCGAGTTCGACGCGCGTGTTGATGCCGGAGACTTCGCGCGCGTCGGTGTGCGTAAAGATGCTCACGTCTTCGCCGTCGGCGCGGAGGATGCCGGGCGCGTCCGTCAAATAATATTCGCCCTGCGCGTTGGCTGGTTGGACGCGCGCGAGCGCGGGGAAGAGCACGCGCGTCTCGAAGCAATAGATTCCGGCGTTGATCTCTTTGATCTGCCGCTCTTCGGGCGTGGCGTCTTTTTGTTCGACGATGCGCTCGAAGCGACCATCGGAGTCGCGCACGATGCGCCCGTAGCCGGTCGGGTCTTCGAGTTTGACCGTGAGGAGCGTGCAGGCCGCGCCGCGTCCGCGATGCGTGCGATGCTGGTGGATGAGCGCGCCGAGCGTTTCGTGATTGATGAGCGGCACGTCGCCGGAGAGCACGAGGAGCGTGGAGTTTGCGTCGGCGAGCGCGTCGCGGGCGGTCATCACGGCGTCGCCCGTGCCGCGTTGCTCGGTCTGCATGATGAAGTTTGCGCCGTCCGCGCCGAGTTCTTGTGCAACCGCCGCTTTCACTTCTTCCGCCTGGTGCCCGACGACGATGTGGACGGGTCGGCCTTCTTTGACGAGCGCGGCGGCGGTGTGGCAGACGTGCGCGATGAGCGGGCGGCCTCCGAGTTGGTGCAGGACTTTGGCGGTGCGCGAGTGCATGCGCGTGCCGAGTCCGGCGGCGAGGATGAGCACGTCGAGCGGCGCGTTCGGCGGCAACGCGAGCGTGCCCGTCTGCGTTGCGTTCGTCGGCGTAGGCGTTCCCTGCGGGTTCGTTGGGGGCTGTGTGTCCATTATGTTCTCTGTGCGTTCAGGCGAGACTGTGCACCGGGCGCGCGGCGGCTCGTCCGGCGGCGCGCGCCTGTTCGTAGCAGGCGATGATGATGCGCGACAACTTTTCGGGACTGTGGCGCACCTTCTCCCCTTCGTCGAGCAGATCGGCGCGCACGATCTCGGCTTCGTGGCTGAACTGTTCTTCAAATAGATGGTCGGTTAAACCGATCTGCTGCGCGCCTTCGGCACGGTAACGCGCGGCCTGTTCCTCGCTGACGTGCCGGTTGTTGACGATGACGTAGTCGAAATTGATGGCGGGCGCGTAACGCTTCACGGTTTCCAGATGTTGCCGCGCGGTGTAGCCGTCGGTCTCGCCCGGCTGCGTCATCAAGTTGCAGATGAAAACTTTGACGGCCTCCGACTCGCCGATGGTTGCGGCGACGCGCGACACTAAGAGGTTCGGAAGAATGCTCGTGTAGAGCGACCCCGGCCCGACCGTGATGATGTCTGCGGCGCGCAGGGCGGCCAACGCTTCGGGCAGGGGGAGACACTGTTCCGGTTCGAGTCTTAACTGACGAATCTTGCCGTGCGAGGCCGTGATGTTCGTTTCGCCGAAGACTTCCCTGCCGTCTTCGAGTTCGGCGACGAGGCGCACGTCGTTTAAAGTCGCGGGATAAATTCGCCCCTTGCTGGCGAGCACTTCGGAAGAGAGGCGGACGGCTTCCGTGAAGTCGCCGGTCACGTCCGTCAGCGCGGCGAGAAAGAGGTTGCCGAAGCTGTGGCCGCCGAGTTCGCCTTCGCCACGGAAACGATAACGGAAGAGCCGACCCATGAGCGTCGAATCTTCCGAGAGGGCGACCATGCAGTTGCGTATGTCGCCGGGCGGGAGGATTTGCAGTTCGTCGCGCAGACGACCGGAGCTTCCGCCGTCGTCCGAGACGGTGACGATGGCGGCGAGCGCGTCGAGCCATTGCCCGCCGCCGTCGCGCCTGTCCACGAGTCGTTTCAAACCGGCCAGCACGGTCGAGAGACCCGTGCCGCCGCCGATGGCAACCAGTTTCAGACCGCGCTCTGTTCCCGTCAAATGCAACTCGCTCGCTCTCCTCGCCGCGCACGCGTCGGCAAATTGACCGCGCGCTCTGAAATCATACTCAAAAGCCGGGGGCTTTCAAAGTCGCGCGTCAAAAATGGAAGTTTGGGACGACTGACAAAACTCACCACGAAGGCACAAAGGCACGAAGAAAACTTGTCGATTTAACTTTGTGTCTACGTGGCTTGGTGGTTGAGTTGGTTATTCTTAGTCTCAACTGAGGAGATAACAGAGGGGCATTCGACAAAGACAAGCTACGGACGGGACGCGAAGATGAGCCGTTCGTATTCCGGCTCGTTGCGCAAGGGGGCGAGGTCTGGGTCGTGTTGCGCGCGGACGCGCAAGTTGGGTTGAATCTCAAGCGCGCGCCCCAGAGATTGCAGCGCGGGTTCGAGCGCGCCGAGACGTGCGCGCGTGGCAGCCAGCCCGTAATAGATGTGCGCCGCTTCGGGGTCGCGTTTGAGCGCGCGCTCGAACATCTCCTGCGCCGCGACAAAATCGCCCCGGTTGAGTTCGATGACGCCGCGATCATAGAGTTCCTCGGCGTTGCGCGGCATCGCGCTCTCCGAACGCATGCGCGCCTCGGCGATTGCCAGATAAGTGCGCGCGCGCGCCGTCACTTCGGCCACGCCGGAATGCTGCTCGATGAGCGTGCGAAACTGCGTCCGCGCTTCCGCAAAACGACCGCGCACAAACTCTTTATGGGCACGCTCGAAGGCGCGCAGTGCGGCGGCCTCATCGAGCGTCGGCTGGCGCGGCGGCGCCGGCGCGGGAACAGGCGGGCGAGCGGCGGCGGGCTTCAACACAGGACGCGCCGCGCCCTTCTTAGCGGCTGTTGCACTCGTCGCAGCGGGCGCGTTCGGGCGTTTTGGAGACTTTGCGGCGGCGGCTACCGGCTTCGGAGCCGGGCGCGCGGAAGTTTTGACGGCAGTAGCTTTACCGGCAGTTTTACTTGCGGTCTTACTTGAAGTTTTGCTCTTCTCAGCCGCGCGAGGCTTCGCGCTCAAGGCTTTAGCAGGACGTGCTGTGGGTTTGGCAGTGGCAGCGGTAGCGCGCGAACTCTTTTTGGCGGACTTGGCCGAGGAGGAGGCGGCAGCCGTCCTGTTTTTCGTCGCTTTGAGGACAGGGGCTTTCTCCGCGCCGGAGCGTTTGGCAAGCGGCTTCGGTCGCGCCGTCGTGGTGGTCTTCGCGCTCAACTTGCGATTTTTCGCCGGTGCGGCGCTGGAGACGCTACGTGCGACCGGACGAGAGGAAGGTCTTTTCGCGCCCTTGCTGACAGATTCGCTCATGCGAAGCTCCCATTATCAAAATGACTCCCGAATCGGAGCCAAGAAACGCGCCGAGTTTAACACAGCGTGCCGCATAAATCAACGTGGTAGTGTAAGTTGCGGGAACTAAGCGGCTTTCGTGCGGGTCGGCGGGCGGCGACTAACAAAGAAAAACAGTTGATGTAATCGAAGGCGTTATGTTAGAGTCCAAAAGGAGTTGCGCCCCTCGTGCGACCCTTCAGGGATGGGGGCTATCTTTTCTGGCCGACGCTCGAACTCCTTTATAGTCTTTAGCTTAAGTTTTAAACTCGACTCTCGGTAGCGGCCTCCCACCATCCCACCAAAGTCAGTCCCCAATAGAGAAAGCGCCTGTACTAATGACAGACACTTCCATCATTATGCGCGAAGAACAGTATGAGCGGATTGTGTCTGTTTTACACAAACTGCGCGCTGAATCTTTCTCTCGCGTGGTCTTCCTTGTGGACAAAAACGGCCAGCCGATAGCCGTGCAGGGAGACGTGAGCAATATTGACACGACGAGCCTCGCCTCGCTCGCCGCCGGAAACGTCGCGGCGACGGGCGGCATGGCGCAACTCATTGGCGAGAAAGAGTTTCCCACCCTCTCCCACGAAGGCGAGCGCGAGAGCATTCATATCTGCATCATCGGGCGGATGCTGCTCGTCGTCGTCTTCGACGACCGTTCCAGTCTCGGTCTGGTCAAACTGCGCGTAAAGCAGGCATCGCGCGAACTGGCCTTAATTTTTGAGGATGTCGAACGCGATTCGCTGGCAAAGCGGAAGCAAGACGACGCGCTCTTTGCAGGCATTACAGACGACGACATTGATAGCTTGTTCAATTAGTGACAAGTGACGAGTGACAAGTCAAATCAGCTTGTCTTAACTCGTCACTTGTCACTCGTCACTCGTCACTTAAAAGATATGACGTTTATCAACTACGCTTCACGCGAAATCAATTGCAAGATCGTCTATTACGGGCCGGGGCTGTGCGGCAAGACCACGAACCTGCAATACATCTACGATTCGACCGCGCCCGCCTCGAAAGGCAAACTCATCAGCCTCGCGACCGAAACCGACCGCACGCTCTTCTTCGACTTCATGCCGCTCGAACTCGGCACTGTGCGCGGCTTCAAGACGCGCTTTCATCTCTACACAGTTCCCGGTCAGGTCTTCTACGACGCCTCGCGCAAACTCATCCTCAAGGGCGTTGACGGCGTCGTCTTCGTCGCAGACTCACAGGAAGAGCGCATGGACGCCAACATCGAGGCACTCTACAATCTGGAAGAGAATCTGAAAGCCAACGGGTATGAACTGACGAAACTCCCCTACGTCCTCCAACTCAACAAGCGCGACCTGCCCAACGTCATCCCCTCGGAAGAACTCGTGAGCGAACTGCGCCGCAAAGACGAAGCGGTGCACGAAGCCGTCGCCTACAAAGGCGTCGGGGTCTTCGACACGCTCAAATCCGTCGCCAAACAGGTTCTCACCGAACTTCGCAAAGGCTAAAGCCACCCAGCGCATAAAACGTCACCGAATAAAAGCGAAAGGCCGCGCGGCAATAATTCGCGCGGCCTTTCGCTTTTATTCAATCCGCGCGACACACGTTGCGCGCGAGTTGGTTTATTTCAAAGTCAACGCCTGCGCTTGCACCGCACCGTCCAACAAGCTGACGACATCCTGGAGTGTGACCGTGCCGTAGTACCACGAGCCTGCGGCGGCGGCTTCGGCGTAGACGGCCTTGTAGATGTCGTAGTAGCTGCGTCGGCCGTCAACGAAGTTGAAGACTTCGTCGCGCATGAGGCCGTGGAGACCTGTGCGGACGCGCACCTTGTCGCGGTTCTCGAAGTAGTCTTTGAGCGCGGCGGCGTTGCGCGGAATCTTCTTCGAGGCCGCAGACTCTTCGGCGGTTAACTTGACGGCGGCGGGACGCGCGCCGCGAAGTTGCGCGTAGTAAGTTTCGAGGTCGGCGACGAGTCCCGCGCCGTGGCGTTTCATGCTGGCAGCAAGGTCGCCCAGCGAGGCGGCGGATTTGCTGCCCGGCGTGGTGAAGACGCGAATCGTCTCAAGTGCGTGCTGCTCGCGCAGGACGCCCTGCTCGATCAGGTAGCTAGCCTCCTTCCAGTTGTCATTGGTTGCGGTGCCTTCCTTGAGCAAGTTCATCGCGACGCGCAGATCGTTCGCGAGCCGCTTCGTGCCCTGCGCGTAGGTTTCGGCGGCGAGGGTGGGGATGTCGCGCTCGGTGGCACGACCGAGGAAGTAGGCGATGGAGCCGATGATGAAGTTGTTGCGGCGCAGTTGGGTTTGATCGATCTGGAAGAGGTCGTCGTCGGACGAGTGGATATAGTTGTCGTCCCAGTTAACCAGCGCGACGGCGGGCGTGTTGATGGGGCCGTCGAGGAACGTCTGATGGTCGGACGAGCCGAACCAGGGGACGAAGCGCGCGTTGTAGCCCTGCCGCGAGCCGCGCGTGGCGTAGAGCGGGCGCGTGTGCGGGCGCGGGAGTCCGCCCTGACGGCTGGCGGCGAGGAAACCGTTGTTGGTGTTGATGACATACTGCGCGACGGACTCGAAGACTGCATCGAGGTAAGACGTGCGCGAATGCGGCGCGAAGATAAGATGCTGGACGCGGCTGCCCATCGCTTGATTCGCGCCCGTCATGTCCTGATGGACGTTGGCGAGAAACCTCTTCGGCTCGTCGGGGTTGTCCTGAAAGTAGCGATACTCGGAATAGATTTCGTCAGTCCACCAGAAGCGTATGTCGCGCAGGGGGCGCGGCATCTTGCCTTCGGCGATCAGTTTGTTGTAGGTGCGCGCGAGTTCGAGTAGGTTGCCGCAGCCGCTCCCGTCGTCGTTGGCCGAGCCTTGTTCCTCTTGCAGGTGCGCGGTGAGGATGATCTGCTGGTCTTGTATGGCACTGCCGCGTATCCAACCTTCGACAAATCCGGTGCGACCGGGCGCAGGCGTGATCTCCGTGTCAACTTTCGCCTTCAAGACGACGCGACCGCCCTTCGTGCGTTTGCCCGTGCCGAAAAAGTCCTGCATGTCTCTGGTTTCGAGGATGCGGCGGAGCGTGTCGCCTTTGCGCGGCGGGAGCGAGAAGGCGAAAGTTCCCTGCTTGCCTTCGGGCGGCGTCGGGTTGATGCGCGTCCACGCAATTTGATCGGGAAAGTCCATCGCGTCACGACTTTCTGACGTGGCGTAGGTGACGACGCCGACCGCGCCGCGCGCGTAGACGGCGTTCTGCACAGCCCTGCCCGGCTGCACGTTCGTCAGGACGATCTTCCCTTTAACGTCCAGATTTTTCAGAGTGTCAACCGTCGCGTCGCCGATGTAGACGAGTTCGGCGGTCACGTCGGCATCGTGGCTGCCGTCTGCGAGATAGACGGCGTGTTCGCCGATGTCCGCGAGTTTGAGCGCGACGGGTTCGGTCATCCAGAGTTCGCCGACGCGCGCCGTGTAGTTGACGCCGGGCAAAGGCTGCTCGACGAAGCGCACGTCCGCCAGCCCGGCTTCCTTCGCGGCCTTGACGACATACTCGGCGGCTTTGAAATAGCCTTCCATGCCCGAATCGCGATGCCAGTGCGTGAGCCAGCGGATGTGCTCGAAGGCGCGGTCGCCGGAGATTTCGTTCGAGAGCATGCGAATTTCATCATCCGACAGAAACGGCGTCGTCTGCGCACGAACGAGCGGCGCACACGGCACACACACCAGAGCGCACAACAAGAACAGTGCGGCGATTTTTCTTTTCAACATAAAGCTCCCCTTCAAAGGGATGAAGGATGAGGGATGAGGGATGAATCAGAAAAACCACCCAACGCAATGAGTGCTTTTTCTGATTCATCCCTCATCCCTCATCCTTCA
>DASYMM010000617.1:0-3020 GCA_036009085.1 Pyrinomonadaceae bacterium
ATCAGCCAGACAATAACGGGTGTGCTCATTGAATATCCTGTTCGCTTGAAGTTATCACCACGACACGAAGACACGAAGAAGCATAGTTTACCTTCGTGTCTTCGCGCCTTAATGGTTAAATGATTTCATTCGCCCGGTTCCGTCGCCCAGTAGTCCGGTCTCTCTATCGTCGCGGGATCGCGCCGTTCCATCCAGCGTTCGGCGCGCTGCAACTCTCTGAAGCCCACGCGACGGTAAAGCTCGTGCGCGTCTTTCGTCGCCAGCACCCAACGGCGAAAGCCCTGCAAGTCGGGATGAGCCACTATCACCTCGCTCAACCACTTGCCCAAGCCCTGCCCGCGAAATTCTTCCACGACGAACACGTCCGCGATCCACGCAAACGTCGCGTAGTCCGTGATCACGCGCGCAAAGCCCACCTGCCGTTCGCCCAGATAGATGCCGAACGCCAGCGAATGCTCGATGGAGCGTTCGACGACTTCGCGCGGACGCCCCTTCGCCCAGTAAGACGCCTCGCTCAAATACCTGTGGATCAACTCCACATCCAGACGCGAGCGATCCGTCGAGATCGTATATTCGCCCCGCCGCCATTCCCCGGTCATCTCTTACGTCTCCTTATCATCAAACAGACGCACGCGCTCACGCCCGCCCGTCTCTCGCGTAGTTCAACACATGCGCCGGAGGCTCGACGCCCTGCGGCAGCAGCGGATCAGCAATCGGCTCGCCCGCCACCACTCTGAGCGGCACGACGCCCGCCCACACCGGCAGAGCGTAATCCTCTTCATCATCCACGGGAGGCCCCGTCCGCACTTTCGCAGACGCTTCTTCGAGCGCAAGCGCAAGCACGAGCGTCGCGCGCATCTCGTCTTCCGTCGGCTGTCGCACCTCATCCCAACGCCCCGGCGCGAGGTGTTCCGTCAAAGCCCTTAACGCTTCAAACTTCTCATCCCTGTCTTCGACCACGACGGCGCGGCCAAAGACCACCACCGACCTGTAGTTCATCGAATGATGGAAGGCCGAACGCGCCATCACCATCCCGTCGAGAAGCGTCACCGTCACGCACACGTCGAGGCCGTCCTTGAGCGAGCGCAGCATGCGGCTGGCCTGCGAGCCGTGAATGTAAAGCGTGTCGCCAACCCGCGCATAGCCCGTCGGGATGACGAACGGCTGCCCCTCGACGACGAAGCCGACGTGGCAGATCAAACCCTCATCTAAAATTTGATAGACGCTCTCCCGCTCGTACACGCCACGCTTCGGCAGACGCTTCAACTTGCTCCTGCCCGTCGGCTTAAAACTATCCGCCATCTTTCACCCCTCCACAACGAGCGCGCGATGCACGCGCTCCTCACGCCCGAACAACAAATTGGCCCTTAATTTTCCCGCACTGGCCGCACGCAAATTCGCCCTTTAAGCCTCGTATTTGCGCCATGTTATTCCCTGCGCCGCGAATCATAAATAGCCAATTTGCAATTGGCACTTGAGCCGCCCCGAAGTCGTCGTCTATGCTTGTGCCGCGATGAACTACGCGAAGCTGAAATTTAAACGGGGCGCGGCTCAGGCTCTCTACAGTCAACTCGTAGAGGCTCTGGAGTCGGCCATCGAACGCGACGATTTGACGGCGGGCACGCGTCTTCCTTCTGAGCGTGCGCTCGCAGTTCAACTCAAACTCAGCCGCACCACGGTCGTCAACGCTTACCGCGAACTCGAAGCGCGCGGCCTCTTGCGCAGCCACGTCGGGCGCGGAACCTTCGTCTGCGCGCGCCCCGAACCCGCGGATGCGCCGTTCGCCTGGCGCGGCAAAGTCTCCGCCTTCGCCCAACTCAACGCCGACCCGGCTTTGCGTAATCTGCATCTCGATGCGTTGAACTCACGCCTCATCTCTTTCGCCGCAGGCACTCCAGCCATTGAATGTTTTCCGCTCGCCGATTACCGGCGACTTCTGGAGACAGTGTTGAAAGAGCGGAGCGCAGCCGTGCTCGGCATGGGGGCGACCGAAGGGCAGATGCCCCTGCGCAAGGCCATCGCCGCGCGCATGGGGACGCGCGCCGAACGCGTGCTCATCCTCTCCGGCTCGCAGCAGGGGATCAATCTCATCGCGCGCTGCCTGCTCGACGTGGGCGATACGGTGGTGCTGGATCGTCCCGGCTACGTCGGCGCGATCCAAACGTTTCGCGCGGCGGGCGCAAAGCTCGTCGGGTGGGACACGCTGCGCGGCGACATCGCCGAACTCGAAGATTTGTTCCTGCGTTATCGCCCGAAGTTTCTCTACACCAATCCGACCTTTCAAAACCCGACGGGCAAAGTCTTCACGCTCCGTGAGCGGCGCGATCTGCTGCGCCTCGCCGTGCGCTATCGCATCCCCATCATCGAAGACGATCCTTATCGCGAAACTTATCTCGACGGCGTGCCCCCGCCGCCCACGCTCTACGAACTCGACGAGCACAACATCGTCATTCATCACAGCACCTTCTCGAAAGTGCTCGCGCCGGGGTTGCGTCTCGGCTGGCTCGCCGCCTCCGAATACGTAGTGGATCAACTCGCGCTCATCAAGCAGCGTGAGAATTTGTTTACGGAAGGTTTGAGCCAGTTGGTCGTCGCCGAGTTGCTGCGAAGCGGACTGTTCGACGATCATCTCGTGCGTTTGCGACGAGAGCACGCGCACCGGCGCGACCGCATGGCCGCGAGCATCGAGCGGCATCTGCCCGCGCGGCTCCTGACCTACGCGCGCCCGAAAGGCGGCCTCTCTTTCTGGTGTCGTCTGGGGAACGGCATGCGCGCGCGGCAACTCTTGCAGGGAGCGATGGCGGCGGGCGTCGTCTTCGCCAACGGCGAGATTTTCTACGCGGACGAAGCCGGGGCGCATGAGTTGCGACTCTGCTTCGCGAGCCAGACGCCGGACAGGATCGAGGAAGGAATAAAACGTCTCGCGTCGAGTTTGAAGATCAAGAACGAAATTCACGCGCCGCACGAAGAGAGTTTGATGCCGATAGTTTAAATAACAGTGACGAGTGACAAGTGACGAG
>DASYMM010000618.1:0-4015 GCA_036009085.1 Pyrinomonadaceae bacterium
TTCACAGACATCCTGCTCGCGGACGAGATCAATCGCACGCCGCCGAAGACGCAGGCCGCCTTGCTCGAAGCGATGGAAGAACGGCAGGTGACGATTGACGGCGAACTCCACCCGCTCGCGCCGCTCTTCACCGTGCTCGCCACCGAGAACCCCATCGAGTATGAAGGCACGTACCCGCTGCCCGAAGCGCAGCTTGATCGCTTTCTCTTGAAAGTGATCATCGGCTACCCGTCAGTCGGCGAAGAGGCGCAGGTCGTCGCCAACTGGAACGCGGGATTCAACGCGCGCCGCCTCGATCAAATTGACATCCGCCCGCTCAACGCAGCCGACGCCATCTCGCAGTGCCGCGCCGAGGTGCGACAGACGCAGATGGAGGCGGGCGTGCAAAACTATCTCGTACAGATCGTGCGGCGCACGCGCGAGCATCCTTCCATCGCTTACGGCGCAAGCCCCCGCGCCTCGGTCGCGTTGCTGCTCTGCGCGAAAGCTCTCGCCGCCATGCGCGGGCGCGAGTTTGCCACGCCCGACGACGTGCGCGACATCACGCGCCCTGTCTTGCGTCACCGCCTGCGCCTGCGCGCCGAAGCGGAACTCGACGGCGCAACGCCCGACGGCGTCATTACAGACATCCTGAACACGGTGGAAGTGCCGCGCTAGTTTATGACGACTCGCTCTGCCGGCGCGCGGCTATCGCTTTGGCGATGAATGCACCCGCGTCGTCGCTGTAGGGCTTGTGGAAAGTCGGCGGCCAGTTTGCCTGATCGGCGTAGAGCTTCCGCAAGTTCGCTTCGATGCCTGAGTCGCCGCCCGTGAACTGCCCGATCAAATCCAACCAGCGCGCCGCGAGCGTTTGCGAACGCGCGCTCGCGGGGTCTTCGCCCTCGCGCGCCGCCGCTTCCGCCTCTTTGATCAGAGTCGCCCACTCGCGCTCCGCACGCTCCTGCAACTCAGGCGAGCAGCCCGAGACGGTCGTAGTGATGCAGCGTGCGGACGGTGACTCCGGCTCGCCCCGCAAACTCACTCGCTTGATACAATGATCGCGCCCCTTCGGGGCTTTTCAAACAGCTTCTTACGGCTGGCGACTCCCGCCGCCAATCGGGTCGCCTTGCGGCAGGGGCAGCGGCGTGGTCTGTTTGCGCGGGGCGTCTGGACGCGCGAGGAAGCGTTCGATGTCGTCGCGCGTGGCGCGCCGGTGCGCGCTCGTCGCGGTATCGGTGGTGGGCAGTTTGAGCCGCTCGTTCAAGTCGCGCAGCGCTTCGGTGGCGGCGGCGCGGACTTGCGGCGCGGCGTCGGCGTTCGCGGCGGTGTCCATCAAGCGCGTGACGGTCAAACTCTGCACGGCGCGGGCGATGGCGGCGTGATACTGGTCGCGCGGAGCGGGTTCGAGCCACGTGCGCGCGATGAGCGCATCGAGGACGTATTTGAAGTCGGGGTTCGCCGCGTTCTGCGCGTGGAATCCGTCGAGACGCGCGGCGCGGTGGGGTTCGAGGAGCGGGAGGATGGCGAGGTCTGCGGCGATTGAAGCGGCGGCAATCGGGTCGAAGGCGGGGTCGGCGCGGTTCGCGAAGTATTCGCCCGTGCCGCCTTCGTAGCCGTAGGCGCGCGGCGGGATGAGCGCGAGGATACGCGGCGGGATGGCGAGCGTTTCGGGTCGAAGCGTGTCGAGCACGGCGTTCAAAGCTTCGCGTTGACGCGCGGGCGCGACGATCTCCTGCACGCGCGCGGGGTTCACGCCCGCGCGCGTCTTGACGGCGTAAGTGTAGTAAAGCCCGCCGACGGATTTCACCGCCGCTTGCAGTTGATAGCGATGATGCAGGTAGAGCGGCAGGAGTTTCGCTTCGAGCATCGAGAGCGGCGTCCCCGTAGGGATGTTCGCGAGACCGAACCCTGCGAGACCGATACGACGCACTTCCATCTCGTGGCGTAGCATGGCTACTGGATCGTCGCCGTTGTCCCAGAGATTGGCGAGCGGGTGCGCCGCGCCGAGCGGGCGCGCGTCGGCGTCGGAGATAAAGAGCAGGCCGCGCGTCGTGCCGTCTTCGAGTATGCGTTCGAGTTCCGCCGCTTCGTTCGCGCCGGGCGCAAACTGCGCGTAGGCATAGCGAATCGCAAACTTGTCATACTCGCCGACGCCGCGCCCGTAGGCGTTCGATAAATCAAGCTTGCCGTTTTTGATTTCGACGAGCGGCGCGGGATAGTCCATGACGGACGCGCGCCCCGCGTAGGTGCTCGCCGCGAAGTTGTGCGCGAGGCCGAGCGTGTGGCCGACTTCATGCGCCGAGAGTTGGCGTATGCGCGCCAGAGACATCGCGCTCGAATCGGTCGAAGCATCCTGCACGAGATAGTCGTCGTCTCCGACGCCGGACATCATGCCGAGTTCGCACAGCAAATTTGCGTCAAAGCCAAATTTTGCGCCGCCCTGCCTCGCATCGTAAGAAGGGATCATGCCTGTGCCGAGCATGAAGTCCTGACGCACGCGGAGGCTGCCGAGCGTGACGTTGCCCTTGATGATCTCGCCCGTGCGCGGGTCTTCGATGCTCCCGCCGTAAGACCAGCCGCGCGTCGAACGATGCACCCAGTTGATCATGTTATAGCGCACGTCCATCGGGTCGGCGTCCGGCGGCAGGAGTTTGACTTGAAAAGCGTTCTTGAATCCGGCGGCCTCAAACGCCTCGTTCCACCATGACGCGCCTTCGACAAGCGCACTGCGGATCGGTTCGGGCGCACCCGAATCAACGTAGTAGATGATCGGCTTGACGGCTTCGGAGACGGCGGCGTTCGGGTCTCGCTTCTGCAAGCGATGACGATTGATCCAACGCTTCTCAATCGGCTCGGTGAACGCGGACGCGTAATCGTAAAACTCGACGCCCATCACGCCGACGCGCGGGTCGAGCCTTCGCGGCGTGTAGCCCGCGTCGGGCAAAGCGACGAACGAATGATGCTCGCGCACGGTGACGGCCTGCGGCGTCGGCACGGTCTCGCGCACGAGCCGGCCCGGTTCGTCGCCCGTGAAGGTGAGTTGCGTTTCGACTTCCGTGTTCTGCGGGAAATTTTTCGTGCGCGGGAGATAAAAACTGCTCCGCGATTCGTCCACCTGAAAGCGTCCTTGATTCGCGCGGCGCAAAGTTTCGATCACGCCATGAGCGTCGCGCATGAAGAAAGCGGTCGCGTCCACGAGCACGCGCGCATCATCCGTCGCTTCGACCTTGAAGCCCCACAACACCGAGCGCGCAAACGATTCTTCGACCGCGCGCCGCTCCTGCGCGTTGTCCGTGATGGCGCGATAACGATAGTTCGGGCGGACGAGCAAAACCTTCTGCCCCGTGCGCTCGAAGAAGACGACGTTCGTGCTGCCGAGTTGCCCACGGTCAAGCCCTATTGGGTTTGAGCCGACGCCCGTAGGCAAAGACACCTGATACAGAAACTCCGCGTTGAACCGCTCGATCTCCAAAAACAGCTTGCCGTTTTCGGCGTCCCAATAGAGCGGCATGTAGCCGTCCAGCTTTTGCAAACCCTTCGTGCGCGTGCGGATGCTCCGGTCTTTCTCCTGCGCGTTCAGGTTGACGTTGAAGACGAAAAGGGCGACGGCGAGCAAGAGCAGCAGGGAACGTTTCATCGGATACCTCGAATGATTTGTGATGCGCGAGCATCGCACGGATGGAGAAACTTGGAGGGCACATTCTAGCCGGGTTCGGTCAACTAGGCTAGATAATTGGTAGTGTCTTAAATCTGTGTTGCTAGGAATGTTTCGCTTTACTAGGCAGTTTGGAGGGGAGATCAAGATCGTCGTCAACTAGCACGTCCAGACAGATGCCCGCCACTCGCGCGTAGTCGAGCATGACGAGCACAGAAGGCTCGCGCACCCCGCGCTCGTATTTCGAGATGTCATCTCTATTCAACTTTTCGGCAAGTCCCATGCGGCTCAGTATCTCAGTCTGAGACAGCCCTAACGCGCTCCTGATCTGAGTCAGTTTCTCGCCTAAACGCTCCGGCTTCTCGCGCGAACTCCGTCCCA
>DASYMM010000619.1:0-16522 GCA_036009085.1 Pyrinomonadaceae bacterium
GAGTTGAGCAAAGTCAACGCGAGTGCCGAGCGCTATTGTTACACCAAGCAAAAACGGGCGATCCTCGGATCGCCCGTATCTTGTTGTTGCTATTGATGGCCAGGGACGGAATCGAACCGCCGACACCCTGATTTTCAGTCAGGTGCTCTACCAACTGAGCTACCTGGCCTCGTATAACTTTACTTCCCCGTGTTTCAACCTCGCGTCACAAACAAGCATTAAGTTGTCCCGGATAACTTGATGCGTATTCAACTTGCTTTCGCGAAGCGAGTTATTTTTTACCAGCCTCTAATTTGATTGTCAATTTAGGAGGCTCTCCCGGACAAACTCTTTTGACGATCCTCCGCAAGTCGGCATCAATTTGACGATTCACTCACGCTCTCCTTCGCTCCCCTTCGCTTGCAACGCCGGGTGATAATAGGTGGCGGCAAGTGCCAGCGCGGCGGTTAAAGCAAGTATGCCGGGCGCGAGCAAGGGATTTGCGCCGCCGAGCGCGCCGGATAGGAGTTCGCCGTTTGAAGCGTTCGGGTGGAGTTCGCGGTGGAATCCCAGATTGCCTGCAAGGTGTTGATAGACTCCGAAAAAGCTGCCGAGGGCGACCAGCGCCATCAAAGCGCGTAAAGCCAGCAGCGCGGCGCGGCGTGGGCTGAGCAACGCCGCGCCGACGGCGATCAAGCCAAGCCCGCACAGAGCGAAAGGAATCAACTGCACGAAGGTTTCCATGTGATTGGTGAGCCACAATTCAACCAGCGTCCCGACAAAAAGCAGCGCGGACACAACTAGCAGAAATTGCCGCAGACGAAACAGGACAACGGCGTCGTTCATTGGTTGCTCAGGTAGGTTTTGGCGACGGCCAGTTCCGACGCGGAGACGCTTCCGGCGAGTTTGGTCAGAAAGGCTTCATTTGAAGTGAAGGGGCGAGCGGCGATTAAGGCTTGCGCTTCGGTCGCGTCGAGGCCGGGAATTTGTTGCAGCGTGGGCGCGTCCGCATCGTCCACAGAGATCGGCACGTAGATATATTTTTCATACTCGGCAACTTGCTCGGCGTTGACGTATTTGCCGATCTCCTTGCGGAATTGCTGGATGCTCTTATATGGCCTGTATTCTTCAAACTCGTGCACCATCCGCTTGCCCATGCCGGGGATGGTCTTCATCAGTTCGTCGTCCGAAGCCGTGTTGACATTGAGCTTGGCCTGCGAAGCGTTGCTCGCGGGTTGAGTGTTCGTCGCGCTCGAAGTATTGGCGGCGGGAGCATTGGTGGTGTTTGAAGCGTTTGTAGTATTGCTCGCATTGGTCGAGCGCGCATTCTCTCCGGTAGAACTACAAGCTCCGGCTAACAGCGGGAGCAGCAAGGCGGAGAGCAACGCGAGAGCGCGAACAAATGTCGGTCGAATCATTTTAAGTCTTCCTTCCGTTGGATAGGTAATTTGGTGCTCGAACATTATACGCATCTTCATCTACGGATGACGATTTGCGCTCGCGTGTGACAAAAAAATCACTATCGCGGGAAGCCTCAACTATTAAGCGACGAAACTATTTTCAGATGTGGCTAAGCATCCACTTCGGGGCAGTCCGTATCAATCTGCCCATCGCCAAGTTTGGTTCTGGATTGCTGCGCGAGTCTTTCGTAGTTGGCGCGAATGCGGTCGAGGTCTCGCTCTTCGAGTTCCTCCAAATCCAGCAGCGCATTATGCGCGCCCGTCGTGGCGCGGATCAGTTCGTCCAATTTCACCTGCATGGCCTCGGAGTCGCGGTTCTGCGTGTTCTGGATGAGAAACACCATCAGAAAGGTGACGATGGTTGTGCCGGTGTTGATGACCAACTGCCACGTGTCGCTGAATTTGAACAACGGGCCGGTCACAGCCCACACGAGAATCACCGCCACCGCGCACGCGAAGGTGGCGGGTCGGCCCGTCATGCGCGCCGTCCATTTTGCGAACTGTTTAAACCACGAGTTTGATTTTGTCGGCCTCATTTCTCAACTCCACGTTTCGACGTTTGTTGTTTGTCGCCTGTCCCCAAACTTTTCAAAGATCATGCCTCGCGGCATAAATCTCCCGTCAACGACTCGCGCCCGCATCGAGCATCGCTATCGCATCAACTTCGATGAGAAATCCTTCTTCAGCCAGAGATTGCACGCCGAGCCAAGTGCTCGCGGGCATCTTTCCCCGCGGGAAATAGTGGCGCAAAGCTTCACCGACGGGCGCGGCGTCGGCGGGCTTGTAGTTTTTCACATAGATGTTCAACTTCACGACATCCGCCGCCGTCGCACCCACCGACCGCAACGCCGTGTCGAGATTTTGCAGGGCTTGTCTCGCCTGCGCGCCCAGATCGTCGCCCCCGACGAGATTTTTATCTTTATCTACGGAGACCTGACCTGAGAGATAGACAGTCTTCCACGCTCCGTTCGGCACGACGACGACCTGTGAAAAAACCTGTTCCCAGTTCGGCAAATCCGGCGGATTGAGGAATTCTTTGCTCATGAAATGAATCAATACTCCACTTGCATCATCCAAAGCAAACAAACATTGCCGCGAGCGTTTAGGCGAAGACCTGCCGGCTTAACGCGCGCGCCGCCAGCCTCATCAAAATTGTTGTGTTAGCCTGCCTCTTGGTGATAGAACTAAGGCATCTCTTTCAATCTTGAAGGGTGGCTGCGATCACCCAACGCTCCTCGCGCGGAAACCTGCTTGTGAGAATTTGATGTTGAGACGGATACTAGCAGTCGCATGGCGATATGGATCGGCGCTCGGCGGGTTTGCGCTTGTTCTGCTGATCACCTTTGCCCTGCCTCGTCTTTTTTCAATTAACCTCGACCTGACGAGTTTAATCATCGCGGTGATGATTGCGAGTGCGTGGTATCTGGGGAGAGGCCCCGGTTTGCTCGTCGCCGTCGCCTTTGAATTGACGCTCGATTATTTCTCTACTGCGCCCTACTCGAAGAAGTACGCGATCATTGTCTTCAACCGCATGGCTCTCTTCGTGAGCCTCGTGCTGTTTGCCAGTTCGCGCCGCGAGGCGGAGAAGCGTCTGCGCGACCAACGCGAGTGGCTACGCGTTTCGCTTAAGAGCATCGGCGATGCCGTGATCGCGACGGACATCAAGGGCTTTGTCAATTTCGTCAACCCCACCGCCGAAACCATCACGGGCTGGACGCTTGCGGAAGCCGTCAACAAACCGCTCGCAGAAGTGTTTCAAATTATCAACGAAGAGACGCGGCAACCGGTGGAGAACGTCTTCTCAGTCGTCCGGCGTGAAGGAATCGTGGTCGGGCTTGCCAATCACACGCTCCTGCTGGCGAAAGACGGCAGGGAGATTCCGATTGAGGATAGCGGCGCGCCGATCAAGGATAAAAGCGGCAAGATGATCGGCGTGATCGTCGTCTTCCACGACGTGACAGAGCGCAGGCGCGCCGAACAAGAGCGCGTCGAGTTGCTCAAACGCGAGCAGGCGGCGCGCAGCGAGGCGGAGGCCGCCAACCGTCTGAAAGACGAATTTCTCGCCACCGTCTCGCACGAACTGCGTACGCCTTTGACGGCCATCGTCGGTTGGTCGAGCATGCTCAGGACGAACAGTTTCAGCCCCGAATCAACCGCCCGCGCGCTTGAGACCATCGAGCGCAACGCGAAGACGCAGACGCAGATCGTCGAAGACCTGCTGGATGTCTCGCGGATCATCACCGGGAAATTGCAGATCAATTCGCGCCCGGTCGCCCTCGCACAGACCATCGAGGCCGCCATCGCCAACCTGCGCCCGGCGGCGGAGGCCAAGGGCATGACGCTCAAAGTCTCGCTCGACGGAGCGAAGTACGGCCTGGTTCTCGGTGATCCGGATCGCCTGCAACAGATCATCTGGAATCTGGTGTCGAATGCGATCAAGTTCACGCCGGAAGACGGGCGCATCGAGGTGCGTCTGGAACAGGTCGGCTCGTTCTACGAACTGAGCGTGAGCGACAACGGCATCGGCATCGAAAAAGAGTTTTTGCCCTATGTCTTTGAACGTTTCCGGCAGGCCGACTCGTCTCGGACGCGCGCTCATGGCGGGTTGGGCTTAGGGCTGGCGATTGTCCGGCATCTGGTCGAATTGCAGGGCGGGACGGTCGCGGCTCACAGCGACGGCGCGGGGCAAGGGGCTGTCTTCAAGGTGCGCTTGCCGCTCGCCCCGGCGCGCGGGGAAGCGACTGTGAACGAGGCTTAGAGCCGCTTGTAACTGAATGTAGCGCAGGGTGTTAGCTTGTCGCTCGCACAGCACAGGCGACAGGCTCACAGCCTGTCGTACACCGATGCGAAAGCCGCTCTAATGAAGCAGAGTTTAGCGTTATTGACGATTTAGCAAATTTGTCGGATTAGTCACAAAAAAACGTTGACAGTTTTGTGAAGGCGTGTATAATGCCCACCGAGTTTCGGATGGAGCCGGTCACCACAAGCCGGTCAGTCGTAAGACAGGCATCCGAGACAGGTACTAAGACGCCCGCCCGTGCCAGCTCGAACGCCGAAGCGCCCCCCGCTTACGCAACATTCGAGCTGGCACAGCTTTTTGCGCCGCTCGAACTTTCCCGACCCATTTCCCCGCGTTTTCCCGCAATTTTCAGCTAATATTTGCCCGCGCGAATAACAGTTCGGCTTGCCGGTCGGCTTCCGCCAGCACGTCCCGCTCGTTTACCGTCAGCAGTTCCCTCTCACGCATCACCAAACGGCCATCTATGACGACGGTTCGCACGTCCGACGCTTCCGCCGCGTAGACGATGGCCGAGACGATGTCCGGTCGCGGCGTCAGGTGCAGGCGGTCGAGCGCGACGACGATGACATCGGCGCGTTTCCCCGTCTCAAGCGAACCCGTCTCAGCCGCCAGCCCCAGAGCACGCGCGCCGTCAATCGTCGCCATTCTCAGCACGCGCCGCGCGGGCAGCGCGTCCGCGCCGTGCGAGACTTTTTGCAGGAGCGCGGCGGTACGCATCTCCGTGAACATATCCAGGCGATTATTGCAGGGCGCGCCGTCTGCGCCGAGCGAGACGGAGACGCCGCGCGCGAGCATTTCGACGACCGGAGCGATGCCCGAACCGAGTTTGAGATTCGACGAAGGGCAATGCATGACGTGCGTTCCGCTCTCCGCGAGAATCCCGAGTTCGCTTTCGTTCAGATGGACGCAGTGCGCGAGGGCGACGTGCGGCGCGGTCAGACCGAGCGACGCGAGATATTCGATGTTTCGCATCCCCGTCGCGCGCTCGACCATCTCGATCTCCGTGCGATTCTCGGAGGCGTGCGTGTGCACGAGCACGCCGCGTTCGCGCGCCAGACGCGCCACCCCTTCCAGCAACTCGCGCGTGCAACTCACGGCGAAGCGCGGGGCGAAGCACGCCCGTATGCGACCCGACGCGCGCCCGTGCCACTCTTCGATCAACGCGAGAGACTCGCGTATCGAGTCGCCGGTCTGCTCGAAAAGTTCAGCCGGAACGTCTTCGCCCGCGTCCATCATGCACTTGCCGACGGTGGCGCGAAATCCGGTCTCTTCAATCACGCGGAAGGCTTCGGCCGTGTGTCTGACCGTCTCCATCGTGAGGGCGCAGGTTGTGCCGCCCTTGATCATCTCTGCGATGCCGAGCCGAGCCGAAGCGCGCACGGAGTCGCGCGTGTGCGCGGCCTCCAAAGGCCACACGCGACGCTTCAACCAGTCAATCAAGGGCAGGTCGTCCGCCGCGCCGCGAAAGAGCGTCTGGCAGAGATGGATGTGCGTCTGCACGAAGCCCGGAAGCACTGCGCACCCGCGCGCGTCTATGACCTCGACAGACTCCGCTGCGGCTTCCGCCGCCGCCTCGCCGATTGACACGATCCGGCCATCGCGTATCAACAGATCGCCCGCGACAATCTCGTCAGCCGCGTTCAAAGTGATGAGCGTGCCGCCTTTGATGAGTATGGAGTCCGTCATGCGTGTGCCGTCAAACGTGCCAGAAATTAATGTCTATTTTGCGCGACGATTATGCTTGGGCGCGCTCACGCTGTAAAGAAGCAAAAGTTCAGCCGCCGTTAAATCCTCCTCGCGCGAAACGTGAGACGATTTAACGACGGCTGAACTGTGCTGTCTAAACTTCGACTACTTTTTACCGCTCGTCGCCGGTTCGGCCTTCTCAGCCTTCTCAGCCTTCTCGGACTTGTCGGACTTGTCGGCTTTCTCCGCTTTGCTCTCGGCTCTCTCCTCCTCCGTTTGAGGCACGGGGATGCCGAGTTTAAGGCGCACTTCGCGTTCGATGCGGCCACGAAGTTCCGTGTCGTTCTTCAAGGTCTGCTTGGAGTTTTCGCGCCCCTGGCCGAGCCGTTCGCCCTTGTAGGAGAACCACGCGCCCGACTTCTCGACGACGTTGTTCGCCACGCCGAGATCGATCACGTCGCCTTCGCGCGAAATGCCCTCGCCGTACATGATGTCGAATTCGCACTCGCGAAACGGCGGCGCAACCTTGTTCTTCACCACCTTGACGCGCGTGCGATTGCCCGTCACGCGGTCGCCGTCTTTGATCGCGCCGATGCGGCGGATGTCCAGACGAAGGCTCGCGTAGAATTTCAGAGCGCGCCCGCCCGTCGTCGTCTCCGGCGAGCCGAACATGACGCCGATCTTTTCGCGAATCTGGTTGATGAAGATCAAACTCGTGTTTGACGAAGAGACAATCGCCGTCAGTTTACGCAAAGCCTGCGACATCAAGCGCGCCTGCAAGCCCGGCAGACTGTCGCCCATCTCACCGTCCAACTCTGCGCGCGGCACGAGCGCGGCCACAGAGTCAATCACGATCACGTCCACGCCGTTCGAGCGCACGAGCGCCTCGCAAATCTCAAGAGCCTGCTCGCCCGAATCCGGCTGCGAAATCAAAAGATTGTCAATGCTCACGCCGAGTTTTCCGGCGTATTCCGCATCCATCGCGTGCTCTGCGTCAATGTAAGCGGCGACGCCGCCGACGCGCTGCGCTTCCGCGACGATGTGCAGGGCGAGCGTGGTTTTGCCGGACGATTCCGGCCCGTAAATTTCGATGACGCGCCCGCGCGGCACGCCGCCGATGCCGATGGCCGCATCAATGCTCAATGCGGTCGTCGAGATCGACTGCACGTCCGCAACTTCACGTTCGCCGAGACGCATGATCGATCCCTTGCCAAATTTCTTTTCGATATTGAGCAGCGCCGCTTCGACGGCCTTGCCGCGCTCGATGCTCAGTTTGCTGTCAGCCATTGTCGTAATCACTCTTTCTGTCCCCTCTTCTCAACATTAATTTGTGCGTCCGTCCAGCGAACCGGAAGGCAGTATAGCACAAACAACGCAAGAATGGAACGTTGTTTCATGTGTGCAACAAAAATTATTTTGCGCGAAAGATGGGAGGCAAAACCCGCCGCCGTCTGAATTTTGCAGGCGCACACGGCGGCATGTGTCTCAACGCGGCGGTAGGATACGTCAACGAGTGCGCTCAAGTCGAGCGCAGGTTCGAGATTTACGCCGGTTCCCTTTGAGACGGCAGCAGGCCGCGCGCGAATTCCCCGACGTGTGCGACGAGATCGGGCGAGTCGCCCTGTTTTTCGATCTCCGAGACGATGGCCGAACCGACCACCGCCGCGTCTGCGAAACGCCAGACATCCGCCACCTGTTCGCGCTTCGAGATGCCGAAACCGACGGCGACCGGCAACTCGGAGACGGCGCGCACGCGCGCGACCAGTTGCTCGGCCTCCGTGCTCAGAGCGTTTTGCACGCCCGTCACGCCCGCGCGCGAAACGGCATAGATGAAACCGCTCGCGCGTTCGGCGATACGGCGCAAGCGCGCGTCCGTCGAGGTCGGGGCGACGAGGAAGATCAAGTCGAGTTCGTGCGCCCGGAGCGTCGCGGCAAATTCTACGGACTCCTCTGGCGCGAGGTCTGTGACGAGCATGCCGTCCACCCCTGCGCGCGCCGCATCCGCGCACAGGCGCGCCGCCCCGTACTGCAACAGCGGGTTGTAATAACTGAACAGCACGACGGGCACATCCGTCTCGCGCCGCGCGTCTTTGACGACGGACAACACATCCGCGACGCCCACGCCATTCCTGAGCGCGCGTTCCGACGCACGCTGGATGACCACCCCGTCGGCCATCGGATCGCTAAAGGGCACGCCGAGTTCGATGAGGCTTGCGCCCGCGCGTGCGAGTTCCACGACAAGCGCGCGCGTTGTTTCCAGATCGGGGTCGCCCGCCGTGATGAAGGGAATGAGCGCGCGCCGTTCCTCTCGTCGCAGCCGCGCGAAAGTCTCTGCGATGTGGCTCAAGGCAGTTCCGCGCCTCCCACCGTATCGCCATGCGCGCGCCCGGTCGCCCCTTCCGGCGTCTGCGCTATGGCGTCGGCCACGCTCTGCACGTCCTTGTCGCCGCGCCCCGAAAGGTTGACGAGAATCGTCTGCTCCGGCTTCGACTCCCGCGCCAGCTTCAAGGCGTAAGCGACGGCGTGCGCCGACTCCAACGCCGGGATGATTCCCTCCTGCTCGGACAACGTGCGAAACGCGGCGAGCG
Organism: Pyrinomonadaceae bacterium; assembly: GCA_036009085.1. Taxonomy (GTDB): domain Bacteria; phylum Acidobacteriota; class Blastocatellia; order Pyrinomonadales; family Pyrinomonadaceae; genus JAIVJZ01. The sequence continues at coordinate 8,514 of DASYMM010000619.1, forward strand.
CGTCGGCGTCCGAAGCGGAGACGTATTCGACGCGCCCTTCGTCGTGCAGGAAAGCGTGCTCCGGCCCGATTGAAGGATAATCCAACCCCGCGGAGATCGAATGCGTCGCCGCGATCTGCCCGCGCTCGTCCTGCAAGACATAACTCAGAGTGCCCTGCAACACGCCCGGACGCCCGCCGCCGCTCGTGTTGAAACGCGCGGCGTGTTCGCCGAGCATGTCGCCACTCCCGCCCGCCTCGACGCCGATCATGCGCACGCCCGCATCACTCAGAAACGGGTGAAACAAGCCGATGGAGTTCGACCCGCCGCCGACGCAAGCCACGAGCACATCCGGCAGACGCCCGCCCTCGCGTTCAAGAAACTGCGCACGCGCCTCGCGCCCGATGACGCTCTGAAAATCACGCACCATGAGCGGATACGGGTGCGGCCCGAGCGCGCTGCCGAGCAGATAATATGTATCCGAAACGTTCGTCACCCAATCGCGCAGAGCCTCGTTGATCGCATCCTTTAGAGTGCGCGCGCCCGCGTTTACCTCGCGCACCTCCGCGCCGAGCAACTCCATGCGAAAGACGTTCAGACGTTGCCGCCGCACATCCTCCGCGCCCATATAGACGACGCATTGCAAACCAAACAACGCGCAGACGGTCGCCGTCGCAACGCCGTGCTGCCCCGCGCCGGTCTCTGCGATGATGCGTCGCTTCCCCATCCGCCGCGCGAGCAAGACCTGTCCGAGCGCGTTGTTAATTTTGTGCGAGCCTGTGTGCGAGAGGTCTTCGCGTTTGAGAAAAATTCGCGCACCGCCAGCAAGCGCGGTCAGGCGCGCGGCGTAAAAGAGCGGTGTCGGACGACCGGAAAAATCCCTGAGCAACGCGGCATACTCCCACTGAAACGCTTCATCTTCGCGGGCTGCGACGTAAGCCGCCTCCAACTCTTCGAGCGGAGCCATCAAAGTCTCCGGCACGTAGCGACCGCCGTATGCGCCCCAGTGGCCGCCTTCGTCAGGCTGCGTTAAAAAATTTTCCGGCATAAAGTTTTAGGAATAAGACTCACCGCAGAGACGCAGAACGGAACGCAGAGTCGTCACAGAGAACCGAACGCTTTACTCTGCGCTTCCTCTGCGGCTTGGCTCCGCGTCTCTGCGGTGAAGGTTTTCTCACCTTCCCGACTAATGAACAAAAATAATATTGAAGGATTATAGCACCGATGCCGTGGTGGGGCTGAGAGAGGCTGCGAGCGTCGAGCGGTTGCGGCCTTCGCCTTTGGCGCGATAGAGCGCGGCATCGCCCGCGGCATAGAGCGTGCGCTCGGACGTAGCGTGCGCGGGACACGAGGCGACGCCGATGCTGACCGTAACGAAGCCGACCTTTTCGACTTCATGCGCCGACACGGCTTCGCGCAGACGCTCTGCGGCGGCAAACGCGCTCGCCTCCGTCGCCCCGGCCAACAGCAACGCAAACTCCTCGCCGCCCAGACGCGCCGCCGTGTCGTTGTCGCGCGAGAGTTCCGTGAGCGCGTGCGCCACGTGGCGAATGCACATGTCGCCGGCCGAATGGCCGTGCGCGTCGTTGACACGCTTGAGGAAATCTATGTCCACGAGCAGGAGCGAACAGACGACTTTGTAACGACGCCAGCGTTCGAGTTCCTGTCCGAGCGCGGTGCGGAAGCGACGACGGTTGGCGAGTCCCGTCAAATAATCGCGGTCGGCTTCGGCGCGCAGGCGATCCATCGACTGCTTGAGTTTGACGAGTTGTTCGGTGCGCGCGATGAGCAGCGCGAGTTCGTGCGGAAATTGGAAATAATCGAACGCGCCCGCGCTCAGAGTCGCGTGCCTGCGTTCGTTGGTCGCCTCTGCGTCGCCGAAGAGAATGAGCGGCACCCCGTCCTGCTCACGCACGACATGGCGCGTCAACTCTTCCGCGCTGATGCCGCGCAAGGACGTATCGGCGAGGACGACGTGCGGGCGCGCCTTTTTCAGCGCGACGATGGCCGCCGCTCCGCTCGCAACGCCGACGACGGACAAGCCCGCCTCCTCCAACGCTGCAAACGAAGCGTTGCGGCTTGTTTCGTCCGTCACGACGAGCACGCGTCCCTGTTCGCGTGAGTTCGCCTGATTGCTAGTCGCTCGCGCGGTTGCGCTCATGTGTTTCTTTGAAGGGCAAGTTCTCTATCGAACAACTCAGGAGGAGGTAGAGGGGCAGTCGCGTGTCGCGCTAGTCCGCTTCGGCGGCGTCGCGCATCTCGACATTTGCTAACGCCGACAGCATACCTTATACGGGCGGTTGCGCGTCAAGGTTTTTTCTCCCACGCGCGCACCGCCGAGACAAAATCGCGCATCCGCGCCGCATCTTTTCGCCCCGGCTCTAGCTCCACGCCGCTGCACACGTCAACCGCGTAAGGCCGGACGGCGGCAATCGCCTCCGCCACGTTTTCCACGGTGAGACCGCCCGCGAGATACAACTGGCCGACGACCTCGCGCGTCCTGCGCGCCAACTCCCAGTCGAACGTCTCGCCCGTGCCCCCGCGCCCGCGCGCGCTAAAAGCGTCGAGCAAAATTGACTCCGCGCAATACCCTGTCGCCTGCTCCGGCGCGAAATCTTTCCCGACGCGCAGGGCTTTGATAACCCGGTGCCCGCCGAGCGCAGCGCAATACTCCGGCGTCTCGTCGCCGTGCAATTGCACCGCCCCGACGCCCGACTCCGCAGCCATCCGCGCCACCGTCGCCGCGCTATCTTCGTTGACGAAGACGCCGACGCACAACGCCGCTCCCGGCGGCAACCCTGAGATAATCCCCCGCGCGTCTTCCGGCGCGATGTAACGCGGGCTGCGCCTGTAAAAGTTGAAGCCGAGCGCATCCGCACCCGCCGCCAACGCCGCGCGCGCATCTTCTAGATTCGTGATGCCGCAAACTTTAACTTTCACCATCACAATATTTCTAATTCGACTTGTCTCGACTCTCGACAGCCAGCAACGAGCGCAAAGTGTGGCCGGGATTTTCGGCGCGCATCAACGTCTCGCCGATAAGGAAGCCCCGGTAGCCGAGCGGTTCGAGGCGGCGCAAGTCGGCCTGTGTGCGCAGACCGCTTTCGCTGACGAGCAGCGCGCCCTGCGGCGCACGCGCGGCGAGTTCGACGGAAGTTTCAAGCGACACTTCAAAAGTGTGCAAGTTGCGATTGTTCACGCCGACGAGTGTTGCGCCGCAACCTGCCGCGCGCCGCAGCTCTTCGCCCGTGTGCACTTCGACCAGCGCGTCCATCCCGAGTTCAACTTCCGTGAGGCGCAGCAGGCGCGTGAGCGTCGCATCGTCAAGCGCGGCGACGATCAGCAGTAGCGCATCGGCGCGGGCTGCGGCGGCTTCGTAGATTTGCCACTCGTCAACAATGAAATCCTTTCGCAGCAACGGCAGCGACGTGCTCGCACGCACCTCTCGCAAATCTTCGAGCGATCCTTTGAAATGATCCTCTTCGGTCAGGACGGAAATCGCCGACGCACCGCCCGACTCGTATTCGCGCGCGAGCGCGGCGGGCGAAAGGTCGGGTCGAATGTCGCCGAGCGAGGGCGAGGCGCGTTTGATCTCCGCGATGATGTGGAAGCGGGAGTCGCGTTCGAGCGCGGAACGAAACGCGCGTGGCTTGGCGTCGCTTCGCGCGTCCGTCGCCGCCGCGCGCAACTCTTCCAACGGATGCAAACTCATCGCGCGCGCCAGACGCACGCGCTTCTGTTCGACGATTCGTTTGAGGAAATCCGGCGGCGTGGCGTTCATCGGTTGGTTGCTTCCGCGAGTTGTTGCAGTTTGTCGAGCGCGGCGCCGCTATCAATGCTGCGCGCGGCGAGTTCGGCGGCTTCGAGCAAAGTTTCCGCCGCGCCGCCGACGTAGAGCGCGCCCGCCGCATTGGCGACGACGAGCGAGCGCGCCGCATCCTGACGCTCGCACGTGAGCACGCTCCGAATGATACGCGCGTTCATCTCCGCATCGCCGCCGCGCAACTCTTCGAGGTTCGCGCGCTTGAGTCCGAAATCTCTCGGCGCGATCTCGAACGTACGCACGTTGCCGCGCGTGGCTTCGGCCACGAAGGTCTTGTCGCTCAGGGTAATCTCGTCCAGACCGTCGAGCCCGTGTACGACCCACGCGCGCTGTGTGCCGAGCGCGGAGAGCGTGCGCGCGAGCGGTTCGACGAGCGACGGATGCCAGACGCCGATGATCTGTCGCGGCGCACCCGCAGGGTTCGTCAGAGGGCCGAGCAGGTTGAACGTGGTATGCACGCCGAGTTCGCGTCGCACGCCTGCCACGCGCGCCGTCGCGCCGTGATAGAGCGGCGCAAACATGAAGCAGATGCCGATCTCGTCGAGACACTTCTCCGACACTTCGGGCGCGGCGGAGACTCCGACGCCGAGCGCGCTCAAAACGTCTGCGCTCCCCGAACGACTCGTGGCCGCGCGGCTGCCATGCTTCGCCACGGGAAGCCCCGCGCCCGCGATGACAAAAGCGGCGGCGGTCGAAACGTTGAAAGTCTTCGCCGTGCTCGAACCTGTCCCGGCGGTGTCAATGAAACACGCGTGCCGCGTCGAGATACGCACGGCGCGCGCGCGCATCGCCCCGGCCATCCCCGTCAACTCTTCGACCGTCTCGCCCTTCAAGGCCAATGCGACGAGCGCGCCCGCGATCTGCGCGTCCGTCGCGCTCTCATCCAACAAAGCGTCGAGGAGCGCGCCCGAATCCGCGCGGCTCAAATTCTCCCCGCGCATCAAACGCAACAACAGCGCGCGCAGCCCTGCGCCCCGCGCGGGTTCATCCGTGCGCGCGGGCGTCGGCAAGAGCCATGCAGGTTTGTTGTCGCTCATGTATCTTGCTGTCCGTTGTCAGTAGTCAGTTGTCCGTTGTTTTCGTGCGCCCCGGCTTGAGTTTCAATTTTTAGAAAGCAAGCTGCCCGACCACATACAACGGACAACTGACAACGGACTACTGACCATTAAGGAAATTCGCGAGCAGCCGCTTCCCTTCCGTCGTCAAAATTGATTCGGGATGAAACTGCACGCCTTCGACGTTTAGTTCGCGGTGACGCAAACCCATGATCAACTCGCCCTCGCCGGTCGTCGCGGAGACTTCGAGACAGGCGGGCAAGCTGGCGCGCTCGACGACGAGCGAGTGATAGCGTCCGGCCTGAAACTTTTGGGGCAGCCCGCGAAAGAGTGTGCGCCCGTCGTGTTCGATCTCCGCAGGTTTGCCATGCACGGGCACCGGCGCACGCACGACGCGTCCGCCGAAAACTTCGCCGATGGCTTGATGTCCGAGGCAGACGCCGAAGACGGGAATCCGCCCCGCGAAATGCTCGATGACCGCACACGAAATGCCGGCGTCTTTCGGCTCGCCCGGCCCCGGCGAGATTAAAATTTTCTCCGGGCGATAGTCGCGCTCGATCTCTTCCAGAGTCACCTCGTCATTGCGGCGCACCGACATCTCCGCGCCCAACTCGCCCAAATATTGCACGAGGTTGTACGTGAAAGAATCGTAGTTATCTATGACGAAAATCATAAGTAGCTTTTAGCTATCAGCCGTCAGCTATCAGCAAAACACCTCGCCAAACATGTCAGCTGATAGCTGATAGCTGACGGCTGACGGCTCTTTACTTCTTCTCCGCTTGCGCGAGCAAGTCGGCCACTTCCGTTTGGTAACTATCGAGGGCGAACTGTCTGGGCGTCCTGCCGCGTTTGTCTTTCGCTTTGGGATTTGCGCCGCGCGCGATGAGCAGGCGGACGAGTTCCGCGTTGCCACGGGCTGCGGCGATCATCAGCGGCGTGCCGCCGATTTTGTTGACGGCGTTTACGTCCGCGCCCTTCTCCAAAAGTTTCTCGACTACGGGCACGCGCCCGTAGAAGACCGCCCACGAGAGCGGCGTGCCGCCCGAATCGTCCGTCGCATTGATGTCCGCGCCGCGCTCGATCAAAGTTTGCGTGATCTCCGTGTCGGCGTTTGCCATCGAATAAGAGAGCGCGGTGTAATTTTCCAGCGCACGCGTGTTCACGTCGGCGCGCCGGTCGAGCAGGAGGCGCACGAGTTCTTTATCCCCGGCTCGCGCGGCGACGATCAGGGGCGTCTTGCCGTCGCGGTCGAGCACGTTCGGGTCTGCGTTTCGTTCGAGCAGAATTTTGGCGACGCCCTTCTGCCCGCTGTTCAACGCCGCCGTCAGCGGCCTGACGCCGCGCGCGTCGCGCACGTCCGGGCTCATCCCCGCCGCGAGAAACAGTTTGACCGCCCACGCGTCGCCGTCGCTCGCGTGTTGCACAAACTCTTCCTCTTTGAAGTTGATGCCGCGCAGAGCCAACTCGCGCCGCGCCGTCTCAGGATTAACTTTCTCGCTCGGCTGTCGCAAACAACTCGCGCACGCAGCTAATAGTGAGAGCGCGATGAAAAGACGCGAAGCCCGCGATAAAAGTTTTGCGGAGTTGCTCAACTTGCTGTCCCCTGCCCTTGCTGTTTCCACTTCGCAGCCATTATCCGTTCTACAGCCCGCGCTCGGCCATCTCGATGGCGCGCAACATGGCGCGCGCTTTGTTAACCGTCTCTTCATATTCGCGCGCGGGCACTGAATCGGCCACGACGCCCGCCCCGGCTTGCACCTCCGCGCGCCCGCCGCGAATGCAGACGGTGCGAATGGCGATGCATGAATCGAGATTGCCCGCGTAGTCCAGATAGAGCACCGCGCCCGCGTAGAGGCCGCGCCGGTCGGGTTCGAGCGCGCCGATGATCTGCATCGCGCGCACCTTCGGCGCACCCGTCACCGTCCCCGCCGGAAAACAGGCGGCCAGCGCGTCGAAGCAATCCGAAGAGTCGTTCAAACGCCCCGCGAGGCTCGTCACCAGATGTTGCACGTGCGAATAACGTTCGACCGACATCAACTCTTTCACTTCCACCGAGCCGAAGGCGGCGACGCGCCCGAGATCGTTGCGCCCCAGATCAACGAGCATGAGATGCTCCGCCACTTCCTTCGCGTCCGCGCGCAACTCCGCGCCGAGCCGCGCGTCCTCCGCCTCGCTTGCGCCGCGCGGGCGCGTCCCCGCAATCGGGCGATACTCAAGTTCCGCGCCGCGACAACGCACGAGCATCTCCGGCGACGCGCCGACGATTGATTCATCGCCGAGCCGCAAAAAGTACATGTAGGGCGAAGGGTTCGTCGCACGCAACGCGCGATAAATTTCCAGCGGCGACGCGCTGACCTCCGTGCTGAACCGCTGCGACAACACTGCCTGATAGCAATCGCCCGCCGCGATATGCTCTCTGATCGTCTCGACCGCGCGCTCGAAATCCTCGCGCGTCCAATTTGAAACAAACTGCGGCGAAGTTTCCTCCCCCGCTTGCGCCTCGACGCGCCGCGTCAATCCCTGCACGGCGGGCGCGTCCCCTGATAAAGCGTCCTCAATCGTCTCAGTCCGGCGCACGGCCTCTTCGTAAAGTTTCTTTAACCCCTCTCGGCTGTCGCGCGCCTCTTCGGTGAAGACTATCGAGCTAATTTCGATCTGTTGCCGCACGCGGTCAAAGGCGAGCACCGTGCGAAAAAACATCAACACGGCTTCATCACGCACGGGCGGCGAGTCGTCCGTATCGAGCACAGGCTCGAACCAGCGCACCGCGTCATACGCGAGATAACCGACCGCACCGCCCGAAAACGGCGAGAGATGTTCGCGCCGCGCCAGCTTGTGCCGACGGAAATAGTCGCGCAGGAAATTCGTCGCGCGCACGCCGCCGAGTTGTTCCGTCTCGCCGTTTCGGCGTTCGATAAAAGTGTCATGCCCGCGCCCGCGCACGATCATTTCCGGCTCGACGCCCAGAAACGAATAACGCGCGACGCGTTCGCCGCCCTCAACCGATTCGAGCAGGAACGCATAACGGACATTGTTAGCCAGACGCAGAAACGCGCCCACCGGCGTTTGCAAATCCGCCAGCACGCGCCGCACCACAGGCACGACATTTCCCCGCGTCGCCTCGCGTTCAAACTCCTCAAATGTCGCTGGCT